>JAYELV010000149.1:0-4903 GCA_034717755.1 Pseudomonadota bacterium
TTGCAGATGAGATTGGCGACCTGCTGTTTGCGCTCGTCAATCTTTCACGCTTTGCCGAGGTTGATGCAGAGGCTGCATTAAAAGGTTCGAGTGAGCGCTTTGTCACGCGTTTTCAATTTATTGAACACCATCTCAGGGAGCAGGGACTGACCACCGAAGATGTTGATCTGAATAGATTGGAGCAGTTGTGGGGGCAGGCCAAAGCGGCAGAAAAAAAGTGAGGAAATATGCAGCATTTGACCGGAAAATACGGTTGTTAAGATGGTTATGGCGGAGATCCCAGATGATTGATAAACATCAACCAAGTGTTGAAAAGAGCGCTGACTGCCAGAAACAGACAGCGATGGATAGAAAATCCCTGTAAACTACAGCGTTTGATTCTGGGCTATAGCTGGCAGTAGATTGATGGAGGGGCAAAATGCTCACTTATGATGATGTAAACAAGCAGAACGACAGGATTACCGAACTGACCAATGTGTTGACTTTTCTGCTCTCAGACCGGGCGCTCTATGATACCCAGGTGATTAGTGATCTCTTTTTCGTGTTGGTCGGAGAGGTTGAAGACCATCTGAAAAAACAGGATAAATTTGTCTATCGTGCTCTGCTCGCTTCTCCCGACCCAAAAGTAAGAAACATGTCCAATAAGTTTATGTCGGGCGGGGTGGAGATCAAGCGTGTTTTTGCGGAATATCTGAAAACCTGGTGTGGCAGGAAAAAGAAAAAATGTAAGCAGCTGTTTATCAAGGACCATGCCGTTTTTGTCACAGAAACGGAGGAGATGTTTGAACTGATCCTGAATCGTATTCAGGATGAGCAGGAGAAACTCTTTCCGATGCTGCGTAAAGTGACAGGCGATGACCTGGTGATCGCAAAATAGGCTCGATTGTTGGGACATATCGAACAATCACGCGCCCGGCAATGCCGGGCGTTATTGTTTGCGCCGCATTCTCCAGCTGCGCATGACATGCCATTTCCATAAGATGTTGATCCCGAAATAACCGATAACCGCCAGTGCGATGCCGATGGTGAGGCTGCCGGTGAACAGAGGTATCCAGATTTCATCGAAGCTCTCCATGAACCAGTGCATCGAGAGTGATTCGGGGATTTCGATCACAGGAATACCCAGCATCCACCCGCCCAACAGATAGGCTCCCAGAAAAACCGGAGGTATGGTGAACGGGTTTGTCATCCATACCAACAGAACTGAGATGGGAATATTTGCGCGCCATACGATAGCGCTCCATACGGCGCCGACCGTCTGGCCGGGAAAAGGCATCATCGCCCAGAAAGCTCCAATTGAAAACCCGCGAGCAACCGATAGCCTGTTGATATGCCACAGATTCGGAGAGTGCAAGTGCTCGCCAAAAATGCGCAAATAGCGATTATTGCGGATCAGCGCTGCGTCTGGGCAGTAGCGTTGGAAGAATTTTCTGGGCACAGTAGAGAGTGATTAACCAGGTGGCATCAGGTTTCATACAGTAGCAGGTGTTGTTGTATACCCGCATTATCGCATATCTACCAGAGCAGTGACGGGATATGCCAAGCACAATTCCCTGCTGTTCAAGTTCTCCCTTCTACTGACAAAAAGTCATGTCGTTATCCGACTGTATATAGAGATGGGTGGTTTGCGCATAGCGATTGTATTGCCAGCGCCTTTCCCAGTGTAATTGATCAATTTTCGGCAATTCCATGAACATATGTCATGTGGCTTGATTTCTTCACAAAAAGTCATAGTAACAATGACTTATAGCTATTCTCAATATCCATGTCATGTCATTATGTCATAAATAATATCCATGATAGTAATAATGATATCTATATTTCCGGCTATTTGTCAGCAATAGCATCAGAATATATCTCATTTGAGAAAGAGTTGTCCCGCTCAAATCATTCACCAGCAATACACATCTCGATACATGAGAGAAATACCTGATCCTCTTTTTTTATCTGGCATATTCCTTGCTTATAGTTACAGAACCTATAAAGAATAAAGATATTTCTCCCCGCTACCCTTTGGGGATTTAAACTGCCGGACATCAGGAGCGACGATGGGAAAACAAAAAAAACATGCGCACTCTCATTTATTGAATGCGATGCGCCTCGATCGCCGCAGCTTCCTGAAAACCACTGGCATTGCCTCCATCACTGCTGCGACCGGCGGGCTGGCAAAAATCAAACCTGCTCAGGCGCATGCCTACAGTCCCTATCCTACGGATGACCAGCTCGAGACGGTTGTCACCAGCTGTGCGCACAACTGCGGTTCGCGTCACATGCTGGTGGCACACAAGTGGAAAGATGTCATCGTGCGTATCTCTTCCGATGACGGCCAGCATCAGAAAGGCGGATATATCGGCAAGGATACTGCAGAGGAGCCGCAACTGCGCGCCTGCATGCGGGGCCGCGCCTACCGGCAGCGCATCTACTCGGCCGAGCGCCTGCTCTATCCGATGATGCGCGTGGGTAAACGCGGCGACGGCAAGTTCAAGCGCGTCTCCTGGGACGAGGCGCTGGATTTTGTCGCTGATAAAATGAAAAAGATCAAGAAGGAGTATGGCTCGCAGGCCATTCTGGACCAGGCTTATGCCGGCGCATCCTACGGTGTGCTGCACAAGTCGGACCAGATCGACGGCCTGCAGGCGCGTCTGCTCGGCATGTTCGCCTGCCGCACCTCTTCATGGTCGGTGCCCTCCTACCAGGCGACCACCACCAGCTCGCGCTGGACCTACGGCACCATCGAGGACGGCAACGAAGATGATACCTTCCAGCACAGCAAGCTGATGATCATGTGGGGCTGGAATCCCGCCTACACCTTTCATGGCGGCAACACCGTCTACTACATGCGCATGGCCAAGCAGCAAGGCTGCAAATTCGTCGTCATCGATCCGCAGTACACGGATACTGCAGCGGTTTTCGATGCCTGGTGGATCCCGATCAAACCCAACACAGATGCCGCCATGCTGGCCGGAATGGCGCACTATATCTTTGACAACAGGCTTCAGGATCAATCGTTCATCGACAAGTTCTGCATGGGCATGGATGCCGGCACCATGCCGGGGTGGGCGTCAGGCTCGCCCAATGGGGAGGAGAATTTCAAGGACTACATCATGGGCACATACGATGGCCAGCCCAAAACGCCGCAGTGGGCCGCGGAGATCTGCGGCGTGCCCGCAGAAGATATCATCAAGCTGGCCGACATGTACGCCACTACCAAACCGGCTGCGCTGAAGACCTGCTGGGGCCCGGGGCGCAACGACTACGGTGAGCAGTTCAACCGTATGGGCGCCGCGCTGCAGGCGATGACCGGCAACATCGGCATCCTCGGCGGCTGCGCAGAGGGCGTAGGCAAGGCCTGGCATGCGGAGGGATCAGCCTATCCCTATGACGGCTACTCCAACATCTGGTTCGGCTCCATCAAGTCAGACCGCTGGGCCTACCTGGTCAACAACTATCCCGAGGTGAAACGCGAAGAGATCGGCCTGTGGCCGAGGGATGACGACTGGGAGGGGGTGATTCCCAATATCCGCGGGCTCTTCTGGCAGGGTTCGGACTGGCTCAACCAGCTCACCAACATCAACGAGGAGATCAAGGCGATCAACAAACTGGACCTGGTGGTGTGCCTGGACCAGACCATCACGCCCTCCGGACTGTTTGCCGATGTGCTGCTGCCGATCTGCACCCACTTCGAGCGCCACGATGCTGCGCTTCCCTGGTACAAGGGGCACTACTACATTCACCGCCCCAAGGTGATCGAACCGCTGGGGGAGAGCAAGACGGACTTCCAGGTCTTTACCGAGCTGGCATACCGTCTTGGCGGAGAGAAATTTGGCAGGGCCTACAACCCCAAAGCCAGCCGCGACTATTTCCATGACAACGACAATGTCGACGAAGCCTATCTGCGCGAATGGTGGGAAGGCAAGGTGATGGCCCACCAGCATGTCGAGATGCCCTGGGAGGAGTTCAAACAACGCGGTGTCTACAAGTTCAAGCTGGAGCGGCCGCATGTGGGATTTCAGGATAATGTCGAGAAGGGAGTGCCCTGGCCGACGCCCTCGGGAAAGATCGAGATACTGTGCACCGAACTGGCAAAAATCGACGACTGGAAAATGACCAAGTATGGGTCTCATATCCCCTCCATTCCCAAGTGGATCGAACCCTTCGAGTCGCTGAATCATCCGACCAAAACAAAAAAACACCCTTTTCACCTGATCACGCCCCACCCGAGGCAGCGTACCCACTCCATCTTCCACAATATCGGCATCCTCAAGGAGACCTACGACCAGGAAGTCACAATGAATCCTATAGACGCCAGAAAACTGGGCATCGAACCCGGGGACAACATCGAAGTGTGGAACGACCGCGGGCGCATCGTTGTGCTTGCGCATCTCTCGGAGCGCGTCATGCCCGGGGTGCTGATCGTCTACGAGGGCACCTGGATTACACTCAATGAGGACAATGTGGACCTCGGGGGCAATCCCAACATGCTCACAGCCGACACGCCCAGCCCGGCAGGCTCGTTTGCCTACAACACCATCCTGGTGAATATGAAAAAGACCGAGCTGGAACACAAACCCGGCTGGGATGATGTCAGTACCAGCCGCGCCCATGTCTTCCGGCGCGAAATGTAGGAGGGAGAGACAAATGCTAATAAACAAAGCCCATTCACTACCTTTCTATGTCTCTGCGGCGCTGATCCTGTATATGCTGATGATCAATACCGGGATCGCGGATACTGACAAGAGCCATATCAAGGCGCGCTGGGATCCGATTCACTTCAAACCCGCGATTGAAACCGCCAGCAACGAAGAGTGCCTGGCATGCCACCAGGAGATCATGGAGCGCAGGCCCCTGGCGGAGACCCCGGCAGGCGTCAAAACGGAGGATACGCTTGCCTGGTATCAAACCG
>JAYELV010000149.1:5003-14818 GCA_034717755.1 Pseudomonadota bacterium
CCCGCGATTGAAACCGCCAGCAACGAAGAGTGCCTGGCATGCCACCAGGAGATCATGGAGCGCAGGCCCCTGGCGGAGACCCCGGCAGGCGTCAAAACGGAGGATACGCTTGCCTGGTATCAAACCGACAGCACTTACCAGGGAGAGCAGGAGACCTTTCACCGCCGCCACCTGGCCAGTGAGTCAGCGCGGAGTCTGATGAATCTCAAATGCAACACCTGTCACCAGGGTCACAACAGCAATAAAGAGGTATCGAGCCCATCTCATCTGCAATACAGTTCGCCGGCAATGTTGAAAGAGGTGGATCCGGAGATCTGTCTGATGTGCCACGGAGCCTTTGATTACCAAATCATGCTGGGCATGGCGATGTCATGGGAGGAGTCCAGGGATGTTTTCAACAATGACTGCATGGTGTGCCACACGCTTTTTCGCACCAACGCGCACAACGTGAACTATCTCAACCAGGAGGCCATCGCGCAGGCTGGCGCCGAGAACGGGGATGTCTGCTACGGTTGCCACGGCGGCCGCAGCTGGTACCGGATTCCCTACCCCTATGCCCGCAACTCATGGCCGGGAATGCCGCTGATCGTTCCCGACTGGGCCAGTGAGCGGCCGACGGCGTCACAGCCCCGTTTTCTTGTCGGTATGGAAGAAAAAAGTGCTCCGGCAGCGAAGAAATAACCAAAGTGGAGAAAATTAGATGCGTATTTTAGTTTCAATGCTGTTGTTGTTGACAGGGTTTTGGATTTCCCCCGCCCATGCTTATGACCTCGAGAATGCCCGCAAGATCAACAAAAGCTGCGCCCTCTGTCATGGCATGTATGGACAGGGAACGCCGGGCGCTCTTTCACCAAGGCTCTCCGGCCTGGCTGTCGGTTACCTGGAGAAAGAGCTGAAATATTACCGGGACGGCACGCGGGAGTATGCTCCAATGACACTGGCATCCGCTATTCACAAAATGTCCGACAAGGATATTAGGGATATCTCGGAATACCTGGCGGCTATCGACCTCGAAGCCATGGATCTGCCGGAGGTCCCCATCTATCCCGGCGAATCAGAGAAGGGGCGGGAGATATTCCTCGATGAGTGCAAAAGCTGCCACAAGAAAACCGGCCGTGGCAAGCCTAAGAAGGATATTCCGATGGTCTCGGGCCAGTATGGCATCTATCTGTTTAACCAGATGAAAAAGTTCCAGGCGAAGGAGCGCGACCATGATGATGATCCTGAGGATGAGACGTTCGACGAGTTCGATGATGAGACATTGAAAGCACTGGTTGCCTCTCTTACCGCACTGACCAGGCAGCAAACTAAAGAACGCAGGCTGGCTGCTGTCAAGGAGAAGGTTGCCGCCAAGGAGAAGGCGACAGGCATGACCAGTATGGAGCCTGGGAAAAGCACGAGCCTTGCTGAAGTCTGCAAGGTGGGCTGTTCTACACCAGAGGATGAATTTGCCGGACGCTTCAGAATCACCCCCGGGGGTGAACTCGTATTGAGTCCCAGGCACAAGGATCTGCGCAAGCTTGCCGGCGCTGAAGGTGCATTCAAGGTGAACGAAAAAGGTGGTTTGGAGTTCATCCCGGATCCTGTCAACTAGGCTTAACCCATTCGTATTACAGAGGAGAAGAGTGTCATGATCAAGGTTGGAAAAATGATGTTGCTGTTATGCAGCGCTTGTGTGCCGATGGCCGCTTACAGTGAAACCAGTACTCCTCGTCCCGATCCGAGGGTTGTCGAGGTAAGCCAGACGGTGCTGCTGGTGCCGCTGAAGGAGGGAGTCACGCCGCAGGATGCGGTGGATGCGATGATCAATAAAGCCACGGAGTTGAATACCAAACTGGTGTCTCACCTGAGGATCTCCAGGGAGTTGCATAGCCGCGGCGTCAAATCCCGTCATCTTGAAGTCGTGCAGCTGTGCACGCCAGAGGATGCAGCAAAAGCAATTGAGCTGAACCTGACTTTTGCGGGCTATGTTCCCTGCCGCATCGCGCTGGTGGAAGACGCCAACGGAATCGTCTGGGCGACAATGCAGAACCTCGATTTCCAAATCGACGGCAAGCTGATGCAGCCGGCATCGGTGGAGCTTGCCATTCGTATCAACCAGCAGATGCTGGTGATATTGACTGCGGGCGTCAACGGTGAGCTTTAGAGGGTAGGGCCATGAGAGATAACGAAGAGTGGTTAGCTGTTATAGAGCAGCACTATCAGGCTATGGGAAAAACTGGCGGGAACATTGTACTGTTTCCGCGTTACCGGCCGGATCTGTGCATGCGGCTGGCGGATCACCTCGGCCTGGAGTTTTATGATTTCCGGTCGGAAGAGATGCAGCAGCTGGGGGCGGATGCAGGATCAATAGCACTCGAAGGTCTGGAAAACAGGTTGCGTAGAAGGGCGGAGAGCAGCGGCATCGTTTCCCACAATGTCGAGGCCCTGCTGTGTGTAAAACCGGAGCCTGAACGACGGGCCTGGCTGCACAGCTTTCTGAATACAGAGTGGCCGAACCCCGTCTATCTGCCGCTGACCGTCTTTCAGGCAGATGTCGCGGATGACCATCCGCGTGTCTGCGACCTGGAGTTGCTGAAAATGCCGCCGGAGAGGCTGGCAGCTGCCGCGCAGGCGGATAGCCGCATGAAATACGATATCAGGCTATGAATATGAATAATTGCGAACAGCTGCAAAAACTGTCACTCGAGCATCAGGAGGCACTGCTATTCGCGGCAGAGATTGCCAGAATTGCTGCAGAGGGCAGCGAGGCCGAACTGGAGGAGGGTGTACAGCGAGTCAACAGATACTATGAGAGTGAACTTGAAGAGCACCTTCAGCATGAGGAGCAGACGATTTTCGCGCCCCTGGTCCAACAGCACAAAGAGCATATCGAGTTGTGCATCACCCTGGGCAAAGAGCATGGTTTTATCAGAACAGTTATCGAAAATATGAGCCGTGAAACAGCGAGAAAGGACCTGGCTGATTTTGCCCGGGTATTGAAAACCCACTCTCTGGTGGAAGAGAGAGAGCTGTTTCCTCTACTTGAGTCGCTGTTTACCGAAGAGCAGCTGAATGCCGTGTTGAATTACGTGCCATTGCGGAAATATGCTGACAAGGAGCAGGCTGGAGTGACGTGATTTTTCAAGCAGTCGGTGCAGCATCGCAGTCAAGCAGCCGCAAATAGCTCCCTACTCATCTGCCAGCACCTGGTAGAGGTTGTTGCTGTGGTTGTGCTCCCTGCAGATCCGGCACAGAGACTCTTCTGATTGAGAATTATGCCTGGGCAGGTGGTAACTGTTGCCGCAGGCGCTACAACGTTTTTCACTGAGTTCGATGGTGTCATCCGGGCAGAGAGAGAAGCTGTGAATGGTGATCGCCTGCAACTCGCACACTGTGGCACAGATACCGCAGCCGGTGCAGTGTGAAGGATTCAGTCGATACGCAGGAACAAAGCCGCCATCTTCATTGACATCCTTTTGCTCCTCATCATTCGTCTCCTGAAGCAGCTGCAGCGCATCGGTAGGGCAGAGCTTGATGCAGGCGTCGCAGCCATTGCACCGGCGCTCGTCCAGCCTGGGCGTCCATGGCCAGTGAGCCTCGTCATGTTCAGCGTTTGGCAGCCACTGACCGGGGGGGACGGTTCGGCACTCCGGGAGATTGAGGGGGTCCGCCACTACCAGTTGATGACGTATCATCTCTCCCCCTCCACGTAGAAATTTCCGCCTGGAGAGGTGGGTTCCACGGGAAATCATCTCGTCTGTTTTGAAAATCCTCATCCACACATTGTCTGAGCGCTGGATGATACTCATTGGTGGCTTTCTACGCTCGTGCAGCAGTTTATTGAGCTGCTCCACACGCTGGTGGATGCCAGTCGGCTGATGACGTGTGCACTCCGCGCATTCGGCAGTAGCAATCAGCAGGTATTCGATGCCGGAATTATACAGCAGCAGCAGCTGACGCAGTCCGAGGGAGTGGATACAGGGAAGGGTAGCGGGGTTCCTGTCGATGCTGCTTCGTTCACAGGTGAACAGCGCGATCGTGCGGCCGGAAAACGGGCGGATCACCCAGGGGAGATGGATATGCAGTGCGCCGCCCGGGCAGGCTGGAATGCACAGGCCGCAGCCATCGCAGGCATCCGTGTCCAGGCCCAGGGATTCATCGTTGAGCACCCAGGCACCGGTTGGACAGGTATCTACACAGGCGCTGCAGTCAGCCTGGTCATAATAGCCGTAGACACAGGCGTCGGCATCGATCTCAGGCAGGCGAAGTTCCTGCGTGACCATATCCTTGAGATGTTTAGTGGCGCTTTGCATTTTCCCGAGTATCTCAATCAGCCAGTTGTCATCTCGACGCAGGAGAGATCCTGGCGATTTATGCTTCAGGATCCCTCGTCGTTCGTACCTCACTTCCCTCGGGATGACGTGTAAGTCTGTACAGTATTTTTGATATTTTCGAAAGATGCAGTTTTTCTATTACATCTTATCAAACAACCGGTCCCATGCCCGGTGTGAATGAGACAGCTATGGGCTCCGGCTCCGGCTGCCTGGGTTTCATGCGTTCGTCGATCTCTTCGCGGCTGGGACGAGGCTGTTCGAGTATTTCCGCGAGGATGTCGCGAAGCTCTTCGCAGTAGGCGGCAGTCAGTGCGGCAACGCCAGCAAACCAGGGGGTGTCACAGCGCACCAGCACCCGCTCGCCAAAGTTCCCCAGCCAGCGCAGCAGGTGTTCATCCATGAAGGTCGCAGCCTTTTCGAGCGTCTCCATCTGCTCGTCTTTGCCGAGCAGAAAGGCGATGAACTGCAGTTCATAGACCAGGTGATCGTCCGGGCGTATACGCCAGTCAGGAATCTCCAGGCCGTTGGATTCGTACCAGGTGCGCACCTGGAACATGCTCTGCTGGCACATCAGGCTGTCCTCATCCAGCCACACGGACTCTTCGGGTGAGGCGCTGATGCTGTGGGTCAGATAGATGCTGGCGTAGTCGGCAGCCAGTTCATCCAGTATCTTCTTGTCCAGATTCCCGGAGAGTGCGGACAGCGCCTGCTGCACCAGGGCCATGGCCTCGATGCCTGGCTCGGTCTCGGGCAGCAGGGTCAGGGAGGAGGGGAAGTCAACCTCGCTGAGCTCGTGAAGCAGCGTCTCGTCAGGTTCCCTGTCGTGGAGTGTCGCCAGCACCTCGAGGTCTTCGGCTACATGCTCGCGAAAGGCGCAAAGCAGATCCTCCGGAGTTTCGGATATTTGCACAGAAGCGCTGCTCATTTGACGGTCCCCTTGCTGTGGGCGACGAAGCCGATCGAGGGCTTGGTAAGCTCGACATTGGCCATGTTCTTGACCTGACGCGAAACCACGTCCTTGCCGCCCATGGCAACTGTTTCCAGGCTTCCGTCCCAGATCTTTTCGATGGGGCCGATGTCCAGCACCCGCATCATGCAGGCCATGACGCAGTAGGGTTTACGGCCGGCATCGATCTCGTCGACGCACATGTTGCACTTCTTGACGATCTTCTCCACCGGATCGAACTGCGGAGCGCCAAACGGGCAGGCGGCTTCGCAGCGGCGGCAGCCGATGCACAGCGTTGAGTCGATATCCACGATGCCGTCCCTCTTGCGCTTGAAGAGCGCTCCGGTGGGGCAGGTGGGCAGACAGGCCGGCTCTGCGCAGTGGTTGCAGGACATGTTCACCTTGTAGGCGAAGACATTTGGATAGGTGCCGCCCTCGATGTACTGCACCCTCCGGAAGCGGGGCCCCGGGGCAAGTCCGTTTTTGTCCTTGCAGGCGATCTCGCAGGCGCGGCAGCCGATGCAGTCCACGTTGTTGTGGATGAAGCCGAGCTGCATCTCCGGTTTGACCGGGGTGTAGGTAATACGCTTGGTGCGCTTGACCGCTTCCCGGATTTTCTTTTTGTCTTTTTTTGCAGTTTCCATTATCAATATCCTCTCAAGCGGTTAGAGTTCGCGGCGAAAAACATGCGCACGGGAGGTGGCCAGCTTGTCCCAGCCGGGGCGATGTTCAAGGTCGGTTTTCTGCATGTTGCACAACACCGTGTTGTAGCAGAAGGCGCCTGCAGGGCTGGGCTCGTCCAGGGTCAGAAAGTCGGGGTTGCCTGCCCGGTCCACGCCGTTTTCATCCAGGTCCATCCACACGCCTTCGTAGAGCACCAGCACCCCCGGCATGCAGCGTTCGGTGATATAGACCGGCACGACCACCTTGCCGCGATCGTTCCACAGCTCGACGGTGTCACCCGCGGTGAGTCCCATGCGTTTGGCGTCGGAGGCGTTGACGGTGACTTCCTGCTCATAGGTTTCACGCAGCCACGAGCAGTTGTTGAAGATGGAGTGCGTGCGCCAGCGCGGGTGTGGTGAAATCAGATGGAAAGGGTACTTTTTGGTTTTGGTCGGATGATTTAGCGACTCGAAGGGTTCGATCCACTTGGGGATCGACGGGATGTGATAGCCATACTTGGTCTTGGTCCAGTCTTCGATGTTGGCCAGTTCGGAGCTCAGGATCTCTATTTTGCCGGTGGGCGTCTTGAAAGGAATGCCCTTTTCGATCTGATCCTGGAATGCGACGTGGGGGCGGTCAAGCTTGACCTTGTAGACGCCGCGCTGCTTGAATTCGTCCCACGACATATTGATATGGTGAGGCATCACTTTGCCTTCCCACCATTCACGTAGATAAGCCTCGTCGACATTGTCGTTGATATTGAAATAGTCACGGTTGGCCTTGGGGTTGTAGGCCTTGCCGAAGACATCACCACCAATGCGGTACGCAAGCTCGGTGAAGACCTGGAAGTCGGTCTTGGACTCGCCCATCGGCTCGATGACCTTGGGGCGGTGGATATAGTAGTGCCCCTTGTACCAGGGTAGGGCGGTATCGTGGCGTTCGAAGTGGGTGGCGATCGGCAGCAGGATATCCGCCCAGATCCCCGAAGGCGTGATGGTGGAATCCATGCACACCACCAACTCCAGCTTCTTGATGGCCTCGATCTCCTTGTTGATGTTGGTGAGCTGGTTGAACCAGTCGGAGCCCTGCCAGAAGATTCCCTTGATATTGGGGATCTGCCCGTCAGTGGCATCCTGGCGTGGCCACAGGCCGATCTCCTCACGCTTGACATTGGGGTAGTTGATGACGCAGTGCGCCCATCGATCGGACTTGATGGCCTGGAACCAGATGTTGGCGTATTCATCATAGGGGTAGGCCACGGCTTCGGCATGCCAGGCCTTGCCGACACCCTCGGCGCAGCCGCCGAGCTTGCCGATATTGCCGGTCATTGCCTGCAGCGCTGCACCCATGCGGCTGTACTGCTCGCCATAGGCATTTCTCCCGGCTGCCCAGGATGCTTTCAGGGCTGCGGGTTTGGTTGTTGCATACATGTCGGCCAGCTTGATGATATCTTTAGCGGGGACGCCGCAGATTTTCGAGGCCCACTCCGGGGTCTTGGCTTCGCCGTCGTACTTGCCGAGGATGTAATCCTTGAAATTTTCTTTGCCGTTAACGGACTGGGGCCACCACTCGGGCATGGTGCCGGCATCCATTCCCATGCAGAACTTGTCGATGAACTCCTGGTCCTGCAGGTTGTTGTCGAAAATGTAGTGCGCCATGCCCGCCATCATGGCGGCATCGGTGTTGGGTTTGATGGGAATCCACCAGGCGTCATAAGCGGCGGCTGAGTCCGTGTACTGGGGGTCGATCAACACGAACTTGCAGCCGCGCTGCTTGGCCATGCGCATATACATGAAGGTGTTGCCGCCATGAAATGTGTAAGCCGGATTCCAGCCCCACATGATCATCAGCTTGGATTCGGCGAAGGTGTCATCCTCGTTGCCATCCTCGATGGTGCCGAAAGTCCATTGCGAACTGGTGGTCGTAGCCTGATAGGAGGGCACCGACCAGGAGTTGGTGCGGCAGCCGAACATGCCCATGAAGCGGCCCAGCAGTCCTTCGATCTGGTCTGATTTGTGCAGCACGCCGTAGGATGCGCCGGCGTAGCTCTGGTCCAGCAGCGCGGTAGGTCCGTAGGTGTCTTTAATGTGCACCATCTTCTTGGCAACGAAATCCAGCGCCTCGTCCCATGAGACTCGTTTGAACTTGCCTTCGCCGCGCTCGCCCACGCGCATCATCGGATAGAGCAGCCGCTCGGCGGAGTAGAGACGCTGGCGGTAGGAGCGGCCGCGCAGGCAGGCGCGCAGTTGCGGTTCTTCGTTGGTGTCTTTGCCGAAATAGCCGTTTTTCTGATAGCGACCATCATCGGTGGAGAGGCGTACGATGACGTCTTTCCATTTGTGCGCAACCAGCATGTGGCGCGAACCGCAGTTGTGGGCGCAGCTTGTAACGACCGTTTCCAGCTCATCGTCACGGGGATAAGGCTCGTAGGCAAACGCCTTCGCCTCCTTGCCGGCTTTTATCTCCATCAGCCCGCCGGCGGCGGCGACTCCGGCGCCGGCAGCCGTTGTTTTCAGAAAGGTGCGCCGTGAGAGGTTCAGGCGCTGCTGAAAATTATCGAAGCGTTGTTTCTTGCTCATGTTGTAGTTCTCCTTTACGCCGGGTTCACTGGCTGCTGGCAGTCGTTTGTTGGATGCGGAATCTGGGTTCGGATTCGGTCGGACGATCTTTGGCCCACTCCGGAATCTCCTTGGCCATGCCTTTCCATGCATTGCGTGGATAGGGGTAGGGGATGCGATACCACTGACGTCCGCCATGGCAGCCAAAGCAGGAGTCTGAGTCTTCCTTGCCTGCTGCTTCGATCGCATCCGCCTTGAGAAAGTTTACCTGGTGACGCGTGGTGCGAATACCGACATGACACAGCAGGCAGTTGTTCTGGAACATGTCGCGTGACTCATTCCATGGTTTGGGCAGTCCCATCATCTTGTAAGGGTTTTCGCCGTGACACATGAGGCAAACTTTCTCGGTGTTTACGGTTTTACGCAGTGTGAATTCACCATTGAGCTCGTCGGGCGGGTTTTGCGCCGCCTCTCTGGGGTCATGCCCCTGGTGACAGGTGTTGCATTTCATATCCATGAGCTCTTTGGCCAGCGGCGTAACCATGTGGCGTCGATGAAACGTCTCCTGTGGTCCTTCGTAGGTGGTGAGTGTCTGATACCAGGCCTGCGTAGAATCTGCCGTTACGCCGGCCGGAGAGACTGGGTTCACTTTACGCTCCAGAACCTCCTTATGACAAGCCAGGCACTGTTCATCGGTAGCTGTATCTATGGCCGGTGAATAGTGTATGGGATCCCACGTGGCGTCGTGGTGATCCGTGGAATTTGATGTTTCAGCTGCTGAGAGAGTCATTGCGCCAGTTGACAGCAATAGCAGAACCGGCAGCAGAGTATATTTTTTCATTTTAGTTCGACCTCAGACTACCGGGTCAATCTCTGGCAGTGCTATGACTCCCAGAAGATGACCCGGGTTGGTTTGATAGCGCGTCCCTGCGCCGTTAGCGAAAGCGGGTTCAGATTATCTCCAACCGCCCATTCCGCCCATGCCATTCATGCCGGACATACCGCCCATGCCTGACATACCGCTCATGCCACCCATGCCGGACATTCCGCCCATACCTGACATACCGCTCATGCCAGTAGCCGGGTAGAAGAAGATTTGTCCCTGGGGAGTGATCTTGAAGTAGCCTGACATACCGGACATTCCGCCCATGCCTGACATTCCGGACATACCGCTCATGCCACCCATACCGGACATTCCGCCCATGCCTGACATTCCGGACATACCGCCCATGCCACCCATACCGGACATTCCGCCCATGCCTGACATTCCGGACATACCGCCCATGCCACCCATACCGGACATTCCGCCCATGCCTGACATTCCGGACATAC
>JAYELV010000150.1:0-9585 GCA_034717755.1 Pseudomonadota bacterium
GCACGGAGTTATTGAGAAGTTACTCGATACACATGGAGTTATTCGCTTCGCTCACCCTTCGGGCCGCCCTGTGGGCGTTCAAAGCGCAAGCGCTTTAGTCCGGCTAAAAGACTGCCGGAATGACGAGATTTTTCGAGCATTTCTGATGATAGATATTTATGCACTTCTGTACTAGGAGCCTGTCCGAGAATAGAAGACCTACTGTGGAAATGCCCTTTTGGCCAGATTTCCCGTCCATTATCGTTAAATAGCGCTGCTATTCGCCTCAAATGCACGAAAAATCTGACTCAAAATGGTGTTCCCTCGCTACGGCCCCTATTCTCGGACAGACTCCTAGATGTTTAATTCAGAGTTTTTTAATCGATTTTCTCTGCATGGCACGAAACAGAAAGGCAAAAATCGCCAGCATCCAGGTGATAACTGCACCGCTAGGAAGATCGAACAGCCAGGAGATTGCAAGTCCTGCGGCATATCCCAGTGCGCCAAGACCATAACCGTAGAGCAAGCGCTTGTTGGCGGGAACAGAGACTGTCGCCAACGCAGGGACAATCAGGCTGGCAAACACCAGATAGACGCCGACCATCTGAACCGAGAGCGTTACGTTCACGGCGAACAGCAGGTAAAAGCCGGTATGCCCGAGATGCTCCCTGGCGCCAAACCAGATGGCAAGCAGCAGACTGTAAGCCAGGGCGGCAACAGCAATCTGCCGCCACTCCACCCACAGGATCTGTCCGGCAAGCAGATCCTTGAGGTGCTCTCCACCATGGGGATTATTCGCTAGCAGCAGAATACCGGCAGAGGCAGCGAGAATAAAGCTGACACCGATGATCGCCTCCTGCTCACGCGGCCAGTGCCTCCCTGTCCAGCTCAGCACCAATGCGCCCAGCAGCGCCATGCTGATCGCCGTCATCTGGACCGCCCAGGTTGAATTCCACTCGAGCAGCATCGCCAGCAGCACGCCGAAAGCGGCAATCTGCGCGATGGTGAGATCGATGAAGATGATGCCGCGCCGCAGCACCTCCTGCCCAAGGGGGACATGGGTGGCAAGCACCACCAGGCCGGCCAGCATCGCCGGCAGCAGGATCGAGACCAAGGTTTCATCAATCATCTATTGATCGCCAGTAGCCTGTTGATGGTGTCATCGAAGAGACTGAAGAGATCCTTCGCCTGTGGTGTTCCACCGACTGTGAAGGGAAGCTTGACGACCGGAATGCCGCTCTTACCGGAGAGCCATTTTGCCGATTTCTGCTGCTGGTAGGGTGAATGAATGATCGCTTTTGCCGGTGTACTCTGGACCTGCTTCAGCACCTTTACCAGGTGTGTGCTGGTAGGCGGCAGCCCGGGTTTTGGCTCAAGCGCTGCAATCTCTTTCAGTCCCAGCCAGCTTTCCAGGTAGATCCAGCTGCGGTGATGCACCACCACGAGCATTCCCCGCAACGAAGCGCTGCGCTTTTCCCAGCGTTTGATTGCCTTTTTCCATTTTTGCGAAAAACTGGAAAAGCGCTTCTGATAATAGTCGCTGTTGACCTTGTCGATGCTCTGCAGTCGCTTGTTCAGAACGGAGGCAACCTTGAGGATATTGCCCGGATCAAGATGGAGATGGGGATTGCCGGAGGCATGCACGTCGCCCATGCTGCGCGTGACCCTGCCGAGCACCTCCAGCAGCCTGACGTAGTCGGCCGCCATCAGATGCCCGGGCTTACCCGGGCGGATGGCGCCATTGCCGCTCTTCTTCAGCAATATGGGAAGCCAGCCTGCCTCCAGTTCAGCACCTGAGCAGATAAGCAGGTCTGCCTTACGTGCTTTGGCAAGCAGACTGGGGCGCGCCTGAATATGGTGTGGATCCTGAAAGGCGGTTGTCGCCGCGTAGGCTTCGACCTTGTCGCCGCCGATTTCACGCGCCAGCGACGCCCACTCCGGCTCGCAGGCGAGAATATCGACCTTTGCCTGCACCAACGATGAAACGCTAAGCAGAGTAATGGTAATCATCAAGTTGTTCAGCATGATTTACACTCCTAGAACTGATGGGCGCCATGAGCGCCGAAACTATAGATAAACTGCACGAAGAACTGATGGTCGGTGCGTGGCTGCGACCTGTCATGGTTGTACTGGAAGCGCAGGGTGGTGTATTCATTTGGCACCCAGGCGATGGCGCCGCCAATTCGCCAGGGGTCATAGTCGCTCTCGAGCCCCGCCTCCTCGAGAATCTCTGCATTGACCGCACGGTTGGAACTGGTCAGCAGGTCGTAGCGCAAACTGCCTTGCCAGTGCGGCAGAAAACGGTAGTTTCCCTGGATATAGCCGCCCTGCTGCCGCCCCTCGTAGGGGGAACTCTCCTCGAACGCCCCATCGTGGAAAAGATCGATGCGGCCATCCTCACGGCGATACATATACTCCATTTGCAGCTTGAAAAAGCGTTCCTTATAATTACCATCCGGCGCCCACTTATAGACGAAATCAACAGCTGCGATAGAGCTGTCGCCGGTGAAAGCCGGAAGATGCTCCTCCCCGTAGGCATCCTCTACTTCGTGACTTTCCCCGTGGTCATGGCCATGGCCACCGAACCTGTCGTTGCTCTCTCCCCACAGATGCGAGATGCCGAGCTGCCAGCTGTGGCTTACATCAAAGTCACCACCGATGTCGGCGAAGAGACTCCAGGAGCCTATGCCGCCGCCATCATAATCGAAGGGAAACTCACTCCCCGTAAAGGCCTCCGTACCGAGCCGAAGATAAGTCTCTGTCGGCGCAATCCATGAGCCCTGCAGGCCGTTGTCCTTGTACTGGTTGCCGAGAATACCGCGATAGATCAGCGGTGCATCGACAAAATCCCATGCATGGGGATGCGTATTGTTCAAGTAGCCGATATCAGAGAAAAAGCGCCCCGCCTTCAGGGTGACGCCTTGCCCAAGACCAAGGGTCTGCAGCCACAACTCTTCCAGTTCAAACTCCTGTTCACCCTCATGCTGGTGCATGACGCCGGTGAACTGCCCCTCGAGAATACCTCCAATCTCACCGGAGACGGCGAACTCATTATGGCCAAACGACCAGCCTTCGTCATGCAGCCCGGCTTCACCACCGAGCTGAAATCCCGGAAGGCGATACTCCTCCGGGTCCTGTGAATAGCTGGAAATAATGCCATCGACAACGATGCTCGCCTGAGGCTCTGCATGGAGCTGTGAAACAGAAATGGCTGCTGGAAGAATGGATACAAACGCAAGTTTGCCATGAAAAGACATCGGTCTCTCCTCAATGTGAATTGTTTAACGAACCCGGCTAAAAGGCGGGTAGTTTTAGTTAAACCATGTCACTTGAAGGAGGAGCACGTATCAGAGTGCTCCCGGGTGCAGTTACTGCACAACGAGAGGCGTTGATGGGAATTGCGTAATCGTGCGGCAGCCAAAGTGTGTGCTGGATACCGCCGTCGAGGGTAGCATGATCGAGACTCTGCGCTCCCTGGAAAATCTCGCAGGCATGCCCGGGTTGATGGAAAGGGTGCTCGGCCGCATGTGTCGCAACGGCATATTGAGAGAACAGCAGTAACACCACACACAGGGTGCGTGGCAATATATGGTTGCCGAGCCAGTGACTGTGCTGATGTCTCATAGCCGGATGATACCAAAGATCCCCGGGGAAACACAGATCGAGTCGCTATCGGAAGCGCCTAAAGTTTAAATGATGAGGAAATACACGATGAATTCTCAACAAAGTTTAAAGTCCCCGATAGGGGATCCGTAAATCCCACGCCATCAGGCGGCCAGAATGGGGTATGCTTGTAATATGCAGAATTATAAACACGGTGCTCACGGAGTTTCCGCAGTTAAAGAAGAGGTACTGGGGCAGCCTTTGTGGGCGAGATGCTATTGGGCTGCTTCAAGCGGAAACGTGACAGACGTAGTCTGGAAAGCGTATATAGAAAACCAAAAGCCTAATTCATTAGAGTTGTAAATTACTTTTCCCTTCAACCTGACAAGACGGATATAAAACGATGACCCAAGTATTGGATGTAGTTAAACCTGGCGTGGTAACCGGCAGTGACGTACAGAAACTCTTACAGATTGCCAAGGATGGGGGCTTCGCCCTGCCGGCGGTAAATGTAGTCGGCTCCGACTCGATTAATGCTGTACTGGAAGCGGCAGCGATCGCCAAATCACCGGTAATGGTGCAATTCTCCAGCGGTGGCGCAGGTTTCTATGCTGGAAAGGGTTGTCCGGCAGATAACGTCATGGTGTTGGGGGCGGTCTCCGGCGCACATCATGTGCATGCCATGGCGGAAGCCTACGGTGTGCCGGTCATTCTGCATACAGACCATGCGCCACGCAAACTTCTCCCCTGGGTGGATGGCATGATGGATGCTGGTGAGGCCTATTACGAAAAACACGGCAAGCCTCTGTTCAGTTCCCACATGCTCGATCTCTCTTCCGAACCACTGGAGGATAATATTGCCACCTGTGAACAATATCTGAAGCGTCTTAGCAAAATCGGTATGACCCTGGAACTGGAATTAGGTGTTACCGGTGGCGAAGAGGATGGAGTGGATAATACCGATATCGATAACGCATCGCTCTACACCCAACCGGAAGATGTGGCTCTGGCCTATGAACGTCTGATCAAAATCAGCGACAAATTCACCATAGCAGCCTCTTTCGGTAATGTGCATGGCGTCTATAAACCCGGTAATGTGCACCTGACGCCAAAAATCCTGGAAAATTCACAACAATACGTCCAGGAAAAATTCGCCACAGGTGACAGGCCCCTGAATTTGGTATTCCACGGCGGTTCCGGTTCTGCCCGCGAAGAGATTCGTGAGGCTATCTCTTATGGTGTGATCAAAATGAACATCGATACCGATACCCAGTGGGCTGCCTGGGATGGGGTGCGCGCTTATGAGTCAGAGAAACATGACTATCTACAGTCTCAGATCGGCAACCCGGAAGGAAGTGAAAAACCGAATAAAAAGATTTACGACCCGCGCATGTGGCTACGTGCTGGAGAACAGGCAATGGTCGCGCGCCTGCTGATCGCTTTCGAGGATCTGAACTGCATCAATCGAAACTGATATTGAGACTCGAAGAGCAGAACAAAAAATAATATCAGACAGGCGCTCTTTGAAAAAAACCTGATCGGAGCAAAGAGACGCCTCCTGTTTAACTCAGACGTTTTCGGTGGTCCGGGAATGACTGGTATGGAGCAGATATTTGAAAATATTCAGGCAGGTCGATGAGCCTCGAGTTCGTTAGCTTTACGGTCAATCCGAGCGTGACTGAATTTGAATAGCGCGATGAAAACCGACAATCCATAAATCATTAATCAGGCAATCACCACAATTGCGTTCAACTCCACCAATTATTACCTGAAGTCACCCCACAGCATCTGTATTGCCGCAATAGCGGCCAGGGGCGCCGTTTCGGTGCGCAATATCCTTGGTCCCATGCGTACCGGGTTAAAATGATGTTGTGTTAGCTGGTTGATTTCATCTCTGCTCAGCCCTCCCTCCGGCCCACAAACAAGTTGTAGAGTCGACCCTGCTGCAGGTGCGGGGAGGGATGCCAGGCTGTCAGTTGCCTGAGGATCTAAAACAATGCCATAGTGGATCTGCTGCTGAGCCCACGCATCAAGTGTTG
The DNA here is from genome assembly GCA_034717755.1 of Pseudomonadota bacterium. GTDB lineage: Bacteria > Pseudomonadota > Gammaproteobacteria > Chromatiales > Chromatiaceae > Sva-25. The sequence continues at coordinate 5,622 of JAYELV010000150.1, forward strand.
CAAGCGGGTGCAGTAGCGGCAGACGGCAGCGGCCACTCTGTTCGCAGGCGGAGATGATCACTTGCCGCCAGTGCTGTTGCTTCTGCTGCAGGCGTTTCTGTGAAAGTTTCACCACGGTGCGCTCTGTCATCAGCGGAGTGATGGCGGATACACCCAGTTCCACCGCTTTCTGCATGGCAAAGTCCATGCGCTGTCCTTTCGATAGTGGCAGGCCGAGATGGATGTCGAGTGGCGGGTCGGCTTCGACAGAGGATTGAGTGATAACCCTGGCAACTGTGTGTCGCTTTGAGATTTTCTGAATGCTTGCGGAGTAGCAGCGGCCGTCGCCATTGAAGAGCTCGATGCGGTCATCGATGCGGCAACGCAATACTCTTGTGAGATGGTGCGTTGCACCGGCATCGAGCGTGATCTCGGTGTCGCACAGAAGAGGAGTCTCCTGGTAGATACGGTTGTGCTTCATCAGAATTTTCAATAAAAGTATATCGCGGTCAGATGACCGCTCCTACGTCAGGAATTTGCACATACCGTAGGAGTGGTCATCTGACCACGAAGGAGATTAGTCGTTGTCCAAAAATATCTTTCCGATATCGAGAAGTTATTTATGGACAGCGTAACATCTCAATAACCTCGTGCATTGAATACATTTTGTTAAAACAAATGTCATTGCGGGGAGCTGAAAGCGACGCGGCAATCTGGCTTGGAGATTGCCACGGTCGCTTAGGCTCCCTCGCAATGACGGTATTCACACGGAGTTATTGAGAAGTTACTGGACAGCTCCTTAGGAAATATTCAGATTTTTCCACAAGCGCATTGTCGGGGCAACCTGATTCATCGAGTAGAAGTGCAGCCCGGGTGCGCCTTCGTTCAGCAGACGCTGGCACATGGATGTGACTACGTCTTCTCCAAAGGCGCGCAGGCTTTCAAGATCATCGCCATAAGCTTCCAGGCGCTTGCGTATCCAGCGGGGGATCTCGGCGCCGCAGCCATCGGAAAAACGCGCCAGCTGCGTATAGTTGGTGATCGGCATGATGCCGGGTACGATTGGGATGTCGACTCCTGCTTTTTCACAGGCATCGACAAAAGAGAGATAGGCGTCGGTATTGTAGAAGTACTGGGTAATCGCGGCATTCGCTCCGGCATCGACCTTGCGTTTGAAATTTTCCAGATCTATTGCCGGGGTTTTGGCCTGGGGATGGTATTCCGGATAGGCGGCGACCTCGATATGGAAATGATCTCCAGTGATTTTACGGATATGTTCCACCAGTTCGTTGGCATAGCGCAACTCGTCGAGTTCACCGAGGCCGGCGCCGGAGGGGAGGTCGCCGCGCAGGGCGACCAGGCGGCTGATGCCCTGCTGTTGATAGCGCTGCAGGAGCTCGTCGATCTCTGACTTGTGCGAGCCGATGCAGGAGATATGAGGTGCTGTTTCGATTCCCTGTTCACGCAGCCAGTCAACGGTTTGAAAGGTGCGATCCTGAGTTGATCCCCCAGCCCCGTAGGTGACCGAAAAATAGAGCGGCTTGAGTGTTGAAAGCTCCGCGATGGTCGCCGTCAGCTTTTCGAAGCCCTGTTCAGTACGTGGTGGAAAGAGCTCGAGACTGAATGTTTTTTCGAACTGTTGTTGTGATTTCATGGCGGTTCTCAGTTCTTGATATTACCTGTTATTTACCACAGATGAACACAGATAAACACTGATGTGAAATAGGGGACAGACCACGGTTTATGGTCTATCACCTATTCCTTCCTTGTGGTTTACTGCCGTAAATAAACCGTGGTCTGTCCCCTATTTCCCTCTCCCGGAGGGAGAGGGGATAGGATTTTAGTAGCGGTAGTGCTCGGGCTTGTAAGGGCCGTCGACGTCCACACTGATATAGTTGGCCTGGTAGTCGGTGAGGGTAGTCAGGTTTGCGCCAATCTTTTCAAGATGCAGACGCGCCACCTCTTCGTCCAGATGCTTCGGCAATGTGTAGACTGACTTCTTGTACTCCCCGCCTTTGGTCCATAGCTCGATCTGCGCCAGCACCTGGTTGGTAAAGGAGTTGGACATGACGAAACTCGGGTGACCAGTTGCGCAGCCGAGATTCACCAGGCGGCCCTGAGCCAGCAGGATGATGCGTTTGCCATCAGGGAAAATGATGTGATCGACCTGGGGTTTGATCTCCTCCCATTGGTACTCCTCGAGGCTGGCAACGTCAATCTCATTGTCGAAGTGACCAATATTGCAGACGATCGCCTGATCCTTCATCTTTTTCATGTGTTCATGGTTGATGACATGAAAGTTGCCGGTGGCGGTGACAAAGATATCCGCCTTGTCGCAGGCCTCGTCCATGGTGACCACACGATAACCCTCCATTGCCGCCTGCAGCGCACAGATGGGGTCGATTTCGGTGATCCATACGGTGGCGCCCAGGCCGCGCAGGGATTGCGCCGAACCTTTGCCGACATCGCCAAAACCGGCAACGATGGCGACCTTGCCGGCAATCATCACGTCGGTGGCGCGCTTGATGCCGTCGACCAGGGATTCACGACAGCCGTAGAGGTTGTCGAACTTGGATTTGGTGACCGCGTCGTTGACATTGATCGCCGGACAGTAGAGCTCGCCATCCTTTTCCATCTGGTAGAGACGGTGCACACCGGTGGTGGTCTCCTCGGTGACGCCCTGGATGTTGGCCATGATGGTGGAGTACCAGTTGGGACTCTCAGCCAGCTTTTTCTTGATCGAGGCGTAGAGTGCTACCTCCTCTTCGCTGCCGGGATTGTCCAGAACAGAGATGTCTTTCTCAGCCTTGCTGCCGAGAAGGATCAGCAGGGTTGCATCACCGCCGTCATCGAGGATCATGTTGGGGGTTCCGCCGTCATGCCACTCCATGATGCGGTGCGCGTAATCCCAGTAGTCGTCCATGGTCTCGCCCTTGTAGGCGAATACCGGAATGCCCTGTGTGGCAATAGCTGCGGCGGCGTGATCCTGGGTGGAGAAGATGTTGCACGAGGCCCAGCGGACTTCCGCGCCCAGTGCTACCAGTGTCTCGATCAGCACGGCTGTCTGAATGGTCATGTGCAGGCTGCCGGCAATGCGTGCGCCGGTGAGGGGTTTCTCCTCACCATACTTGCGGCGCAGCGCCATCAGACCGGGCATTTCGGTCTCGGCAATGTTGAGTTCTTTGCGTCCCCAGTCAGCAAGTGACAGGTCGGCGACAAGGTAATCTTTTGAAGTATCTTTCGCTTCAGCGTTCATTATTGAGTCTCCCAATAAAAGTTAAACACTGAGCGTCGTTGAAACAAGATGGAACTATTTCGAGCCTGGCAGACCAGTTTGGCCTGTCGCAACGCTCCTCGAAACAGCGGATGCCGGATATTAACAAATATCCGGCTGGAAAAAAATTGTATCAGAATTTTTTTTAATCGCGGCCAGAAGGCAGCTCCTACGAAACTTTTGCATCAAGGATGTGGGAGCGGTCATCTGACCGCGATGGCAGTTGATTCAGACCCCGGCATCGGCCCTCAGGTTATCTGCCTTGTCGGTCATCTCCCAGGTGAAACCCTCATCTTCACGGCCAAAGTGCCCATAGGCGGCTGTTTTGTGGTACTTGATCTGATCAGCATTGAGCAGATCCAGCATCTTCAGGATGCCGTAGGGGCGCAGGTCGAAGTGCTCGCGCACCAGTGTCGTGATTTTTTCATCACTGATCTTGCCGGTGCCAAAAGTATTGATCATGATCGAGGTTGGCTCGGCGACGCCTATCGCGTAGGAGATCTGGATCTCGCAACGCTCGGCAAGACCTGCCGCGACGATATTTTTTGCCACGTAACGGCCGGCATAGGCGGCGGAACGGTCGACCTTTGATGGGTCCTTGCCGGAGAAAGCGCCGCCGCCGTGGCGTGCAGAGCCGCCATAGGTATCGACGATGATCTTGCGTCCGGTCAGGCCGGCATCGCCCATGGGGCCGCCAATGACAAACTTGCC
>JAYELV010000150.1:9685-14806 GCA_034717755.1 Pseudomonadota bacterium
CCTTTGATGGGTCCTTGCCGGAGAAAGCGCCGCCGCCGTGGCGTGCAGAGCCGCCATAGGTATCGACGATGATCTTGCGTCCGGTCAGGCCGGCATCGCCCATGGGGCCGCCAATGACAAACTTGCCAGTCGGATTGATATGGAACTTGGTGTCTGCATGCAACAGTCCGGTCGGCTCGAGGATAGGCCGGATGATGATCTTGCGGATCGCATCCTGCAGTGCTTCCAGGCTCAAGCTGTCAGCGTGTTGTGTGGATAACACCACGGCATCGATGGCGACAGGTTTGTTGTCTTCATAACGCATGGTGATTTGGGATTTTGCATCGGGGCGCAGCCAGTCCAGTTCTCCACTCTTGCGCACCTCTGCATGACGCTGCATCAGCAGGTGAGAGTAGGTGATTGGCGCAGGCATCAGCACGTCAGTTTCACTGCATGCATAACCAAACATCAGCCCCTGGTCGCCAGCGCCCTGGTCTTCGGGGCGTTCACGATCAACTCCCTGGTTGATGTCCGGAGACTGTATGCCGATGGCGGTCATGATAGCGCATGTTTCCCAGTCGAAACCCATCGAGGAGCTGTTGTAGCCTATCTCCCTGATGGTTTCACGAATCACCGCTTCGTAATCCGGTTTGGCCGTCGTCGTGATCTCACCGGCGATCATGGCCATGCCGGTCTTGAAAAGTGTTTCACAGGCGACATGAGCATGTTTGTCTTCTGCAAGTATGGCGTCGAGGATGGCGTCGGAAACCTGGTCGGACATCTTGTCCGGATGACCTTCCGAGACCGACTCGGAGGTAAAGATATAGTTGCTCATGTGTGCTTATTCCTAAAAAATAAAAAACCCGCTATAGCCAAAAGCTGGAGCGGGTTAGATAAACTGTTCCGATCTCGCTTTAGCCGCATTTATTACGCGCCCGCAATCTGGATATCAAATCGGCGCTTGGGTGGGATTATGCGTAAAAAATGCCGGATGTCAAGTGGATATGCGTCTCTGACTCAATAATATCACTACTGAGCGCGTAACTGCTCAATCATCCCGTGTGTATGCAGTCATTGCGAGGGAGCCTAAGCGACTGCGGCAATCTCAGCAAGATTGCCGCGTCGGCAGGGCCTCCTCGCAATGACCTGGTGGGTGCACGAATCTTATTGCACCCTTCTTCGGTTTTTTTATCTGTGTTTATCTGTGTGCATCTGTGGTTAACCATGTAACATATTGTTGCTTTCAAACCGGAATGCCATCATGAATACTTTTACCATCACCCGCCCTGACGACTGGCATCTGCATCTGCGTGACGGCGAGATGCTTGCTGCGGTTGTGCCCGATACGGCCAGGCAGTTTGCGCGCGCCATCGTCATGCCAAACCTCGATCCGCCGGTGACTACAGTGCAACAGGCGCTTGCCTATCGCCAGCGTATTCTCGATGTAGTCCCTGAAGGGTTGAATTTTGATCCCCTGATGACGCTCTATTTGACCGATCAAACATCACCTGCCGAGATTGGCATCGATGCTTGCGTGCATGCGGTGAAATGGTATCCGGCCGGCGCGACCACAAACTCCAGTCGCGGCGTCACTGACATCAGCCATTGCTACGGGGTGCTGGACGCAATGCAGCAGCACGATGTGCCACTGCTGGTGCATGGCGAGGTGACTGACACAGATGTTGATGTCTTCGACAGGGAGCAGGTTTTTATCGAGCGTTATCTGATTCCTGTCACCGAGCGTTTTCCCGGGCTGCGTGTGGTGCTGGAGCATGTCACCACCCGCCAGGGAGTTGAATTCGTGAATGCATCGTCTGACAGGATTGCCGCCACCATTACTGCTCACCACCTGCTGCTGAACCGCAATGCACTTTTCAGAGGCGGGCTGCGCCCGCATCACTACTGTCTGCCGGTGCTCAAGCGGGAAGAGCATCGCCGCGCCCTGGTCGAGGCGGCGACCAGCGGCAAGCCGAAGTTTTTTTTGGGTACGGACAGTGCGCCTCATACAAAAATCGCCAAGGAGTCTGGCTGCGGCTGCGCCGGAATGTACACGGCGCTTGCCGCCATCGAACTGTATGCGGAAGTTTTTGAGGAGGCGGGCGCGCTCGATCGCCTCGAGGCTTTTGCAAGCTTTCATGGCGCGGATTTTTACGGCCTGCCACGCAACAGTGACACTATTACGCTGCAACGCGAGGCATGGCGTGTCCCGGAGGTTCTGTCATTCGATCATGCGGAGCTGGTTCCCTTTCGCGCCGGCGAGATGATGCAGTGGAAACTTGTCGAATGAGAAATAGGGGACAGACCACGGTTTACGGTTTGATCATTGTAAATAGCGCCATGGTAATAGCAGCAAACCGTGGTCTGTCCCCTATTTCTCCTTTGCAATGCGAGTGAAATATGGCTGACAACAGTTCAATCTCCAGTCAGTTCCGGCTCTCCTTTTTGCCGCCGCTGATGGTCTACCTGGCGGCAGGTGTCTCCGGTTTGACCGGTATTGTCGGCACCTTTTTCGTCAAGGATTTTCTTGGGCTTTCGGCCGAGTTTCTTGCCATGCTGGGCTTCTGGGCCGGACTGGTATGGGCGGTAAAAATGCCGCTGGGACACATGGTCGATCTGCTGTGGCGTTACAAGGCGCTGTTTGTCTTTGCCGGCGCTGCGGTGATTGCAACCAGTCTGCTGATCATGCTGGGGCTGATCAGCCGCAACCAGGCCATGCTGGATCTCATGAGCATCGATGCCTGGTTTGTATTGAGCGTGATGCTAACGCCAATTGGTTACGTGCTGCAGGACGTGGTGGCCGATGCAATGACGGTGGAGGCGGTGCCCCGGGTCGATGATGAAGGGAAGCCATTCGACGAGCAGCAGACCCGCCTCATGCATACCACCATGCAGACATTGGGGCGGGTAGCCATCATCGGCGGCGGTATTGCAGTGGCGCTGATCAACCTGATTCGGTTCTCTGCTGTTGAGGAGATGCAGGAAGCAGATAAGGTCGCCGCCTATATAGATATCTACCAATTGGCTTTGTTGATTCCAGTTGTTTCGGTGATGGGGGTGGTGCTGGCATTTTTTCTGCGCAACGCGCGGGCTAAGAGGATGCTGGCCGGCGGCATGGCGGTGGATCGTGTTGCAGCCCTGATGGAGACGCAGCAGCAACGCCCGGATGTCAACTGGTGGATACTTGGCGGCAGTGCGTTGTTCGTTCTATTCTCCATGTTCATGGGGCTGGGTGACTTTGCCTTCGGACAGGAGGCGGTTTTTCTGGGGTCTTTCACGATTATCGTGTTTCTCATGTCGCGCCTGGTGAGAGAGCTGGATGAGCACGCCCGCCATGTGCTGGTGGGAACGGCAATCATAATATTCGTGTTTCGCGCCTTGCCCGGGCCGGGAGCGGGAGCCACCTGGTTTGTGATCGATGAACTGGGCTTCGATCAGCAGTTCCTCTCGCTGTTGTCAGTGATCGCAAGCAGCCTGACGCTGCTTGGCATGTTTATATTTCGACGCTTCATGGCGGAGCACTCGATTGCCACCGTGATCATCTTTTTGACCATCGCCGGGACAGTCATGAGCCTGCCAAACATCGGGCTCTTTTATGGAGTTCAGGAGTGGACAGCGCCGCTTACCGGTGGTGTGGTCGATGCGCGCTTCATTGCCATCATCGACACCGCGGTGGAGTCGCCACTGGGGCAGATTGCGATGATTCCGATGCTGGCGTGGATCGCCCGTTCGGCGCCGCAGAATCTGAAGGCGACCTTTTTCGCCGTGATGGCGTCATTCACCAATTTGGCGCTCTCCGCTTCTCAACTCGGCACCCGCTACCTCAATCAAATCTTTACCGTGAGTCGTGAAGTAAAAGACACCGTCACTGAAACAATCACTGTAAGCGCCGACTACAGCGAGCTGGGGTGGCTGTTGATCACGGTCACACTGATCGGATTGCTATTGCCGCTGCTGGCCGTATGGCTGGTGCGCATCAGTCGGTTAAGAAGTGAATAGAGATAGGTTTTAAGTTTTATGTTTTAGGTTTTAGGTTGGTAGGCACCACACCCATCGCATAGATCTGTAGGGTGTCAATAAGGGAAGCGCATTGCACCGGAAAATGGTGGAATGCGCTTCGCTTATGCCACCCTACGGGGCTCGACAGATGCGCTTCGCAAACTCAGCTGCACCATACTTCATTGTTTCCTTGCACTGGGTTATTGGTATAGAACCGGCTCTCACCTAAAACCTAAAACTTAAAACCTCCCTACCTAAAACTTAACAACCTAAAACCTCCCTACCTAAAACCTTCCTCCTAAAACTTAAAACCTGCCTCTTTTCCCCGTGATTCATTGACCCGCAGCAGAAGCAGCAGTCCAATGACAAAAAAAGTCAGGGTCGAGAGTATGGCCATGCGGTGATTGCCATTGCTTAGCCAGCTGATGATGCCATAGCTGATGGGGCCAATGATGGCGGCTACCCTGTTCGCCACTCCCCACAGGCCAAAAAACTCACCGCTGCGCGCCACCGGGGTCAACTCGCCAATCAGCGCGCGGCCGCCTGCCTGGGTAGCTCCCATGGCCAACCCGATCAGGTTGCCTGCGATCCATACTTCGGTATTACTTTGGGCAACGAAGATCACCACTACCGCTGCAATCCAGATCAGCAGGGCAACAGCCAGTGAAGGTACGGAACCGAACCTGTCCTGGGCATAGCCGAAGATAAAGGCGCCGGCTGCGGCAGTGACATTCACGACCATGATCAGCACCACCAGTTGTTGGCTGTCGAATCCCATCACCTCCTGGGCATAGACGGCGGCGAGCACAACAACGGTTGCTACACCTGCCTGAAAGACGGTCAGGCTCAGCAGGAAGCGGAACAGGTCCTGGTATCGTGTCGCCTCTTTGAGTGTGCGGGTGACCTGCTTGAATGCGCTTTTGAGATAAGTGCCATCACCGGAAAGTGGTCGTGCAACAGCGCGTTCACGTAGCCATAAAAATGTTGGTGTTGCGCTCAGTGCAAAAATTGCAGCCGTGATCAGCAGTGTTACAGGCACGTACTCTGTTGCCGGAAGACCTTGCTTTTTGGCCCAGGTAATCCATGCCAGGCAGATCCCCAGGGTCAGCAGCCCGCCGAAATAACCGAGGCTCCAGCCATAGCCGG
>JAYELV010000151.1:0-8401 GCA_034717755.1 Pseudomonadota bacterium
GATTCAAATCCCGGCTCGATTGCCGGTGTGTGGGCGCCAAAGAATACCCGCGGCGCCATCTGGGACGCCATGAAGGCACGCGAGACCTTTGTTACGTCCGGCACACGCATCAAGCCACGCTTCTTTGGCGGCGCCACTCTGAGCGAGACAACTGATCCGGTTGCGCTGGTGGAACAGGGTTATGCACAAGGCGTACCCATGGGTGGTACGCTCAGCGCCCTCGACGGGCCGCCGACGTTTACTGTTCATGCCATGAAGGATGCCGCAGGTGCAAACCTTGATCGCATCCAGATCATCAAGGGCTGGGTCGATAAGGCAGGTGAGCCGCAGGAACGGATCATCAATGCCGTCTGGTCTGGTAAGCGGAAGCTGGATGCCAACGGCAACCTCCCCCCGGTGGGCAACACTGTAAATCTTGAAACCGCAATGTACACCAACGAAATCGGAGCGACACTCCTTACAGGAAGCTGGACAGACGATGATTTTGATCCATCCAGAGCAGCGCTCTACTACGTCCGGGTGCTGGAGATTCCAACGCCGCGTTGGACGACATACGATGCCGTAAAACATGGGCTTCCACTGCTCAAAGACGTGCCTGCAACCATTCAGGAGCGCGCCTGGACATCGCCTATCTGGTATTCACCCAAAGGATAAACCCATGACCGGAAACAAAACTCTTTTCGGGCGCGTTGCGCTCAGTATGTTGCTCATGCTCGCCTGCTTTTGGGGCAGCGCCTACGCAGTGGAAGGCGGCAAATCGCTCTATCTGCTGGGCAAGCGCGGCCCGCTGGCGGGACTGATTCCCAAGCCCGGCTGGTATATTACCAATGACCTCTACTACTACAGTGGTGATACAGATCAGGAGATACCGATTGCCGGTCTGCTCAACAAGGGCGTATCTGCAGACGCTGTTGCAAATCTTCTGCAAACGACCTGGATCACAGATATCAACATTGGTAACAGCCGCCTGGCGCTCGGTGCGGTTGTGCCCTATGGCCATGTTGAAGTCGAAGCCAATGCCACCGCCACGACTGCAGGCGGCTTTTCGCTGGCCGCCGGCCTCTCGGATTCCCTGACAGCATTCGGTGATCCTGCGGTGGCTGCAGCACTGGGCTGGCGTAAGCGCGATGGGGATCTGTTTCGCGCCTGGAGCATCTACAGTTCGCTGTTCATTCCCATTGGTTCATACAAAGTTGGGCGCCTTGCTAACATGGGTTCGAACCGTTGGGGCCTCGATGTTGGAACTGCCTTTACCCTGGGGAATTTCAAGAGAGGCAGGGAGTTCTCCGGTGTGCTCGGCGTGACCTTTAACGGCGAAAATGATGATACCGATTACGATAGCGGCAACGAGGCTCACCTTGAACTCAGTTACAAGCAGCACCTGCCTTCCGGGTTTTCGGCCGGCATCGTTGGCTATTACTCCCAGCAGCTTACAGCGGACAGTGGCGGGCCAAAAGTACTGGGCGACTTCAAGGCGAGGGTGGCCGGTATTGGCCCGGAGATTGCTTACCAGTTCAAGGCCGGTGGGCGCTCTATGGGCCTGGACCTGCGCTGGTACCACGAATTTCACGCCAAAAACCGGGTGGAGGGTGACGCGGTCTTTCTCACGTTTTCAGTAGGGCTGTAATCTGTTCCGGCTTCGTTACAAAGCGATCACAGGATAATAAAGGAGATATTCAAATCATGAATGACGTAAATAGAAAAAACACCATGTACAAAAAGCTGGTGTTTTGCAGTTCCGTGGCCTTGGCCAGCATGCTCGGCATCAGTCCTGCCGGGGCAATGGATGCGACATATTCGGATCCTGGCGCTTTCAAAGGCAAACCCTATTCGCCTTTTGCCAACCGCGCTTTTCCGTCACAAGTGCTTTTTGGAGATGTGCATGTACACACTGCACTTTCCGGCGATGCAGGAGGGGGCGGCACTCGTCTGATGCCGCGTGACGCTTACCGCTTCGCGCGTGGTGAACAACTCTTATCCAATACCGGTCAACCGGTGCGTATTAGTCAACCTTATGATTTTATGGCTGTTGCCGACCACACGGATGGAATGGGGATGATCACTGACGTTCTCTCCGGGGCGCCCAATATCATGGCAGAGCCTTATGGTCGAGAGCTTAACGCTGCCTTCAATGAAGGGGGGCAGACTGCTGCCAAGGCAATGTTTGGCTTAATTGCAAAGTTTTCACAAGGAGAAGTGCCAAAGGCGCTTAACTATCAGCCAGGAAACCCTGCCTACCGCTCCACATGGGAGGATATCGTGGCGGCGGCTGAAGAGTTCAACGAACCCGGTAAGTTCACAACCCTCATCGGCTTCGAATGGACATCGCTGGTCAAGGGAAACAACCTGCACCGTGTCGTGCTGATGCGTGATAATGGCGACAAGGCAACCATGATCGAGCCCTATACGACCACTCCGCCGTTAGGCAGTCCAAACCCAAGGGATCTCTGGAAGTGGATGGAAAACTGGGAGGAAAAGACGGGTGGAAGCATGCTTGCCATTCCGCACAATGGTAACCTCTCCAATGGCTGGATGTTTCCGCTGGTTGATAACTTCGACGCTGACAATCCTCTCGACGAAGCCTATCTGAAAAACCGTACCCGCTGGGAACCTCTGGTAGAGGTTACCCAACCAAAGGGTGACGGTGAAGCACATCCGCTGCTCTCCCCCGATGACGCTTTCGCGGATTTTGAAACTTGGGATTCCGGCAATATGGATTTGAGCGAGGCAAAGAGGCCGCAAATGCTACCCGGAGAATACGCACGTTCAGCACTCAAGCGTGGGCTCGAAGTGGAAGCTAAAACGGGAATCAACCCCTATAAATTTGGAATGATTGGATCAACCGATATTCACACGGCGCTTTCCACGTCAGCTGAAAACAACTGGTTTGGTAAGCAGACGGCCGATGAACCGAAGCCTGGGCGTGCCTCCCATCTTGCCAAAGAGAATCGTCAGTTGGGCCTGAAGCGCTTTGGCTGGGAATATTCTGCATCAGGGGTAGTGGCAGTCTGGACAAAAGAAAACAGTCGTGCTGAGATCTTTGATGCGATGCAGCGCAAAGAGACCTACGCCACTTCCGGACCGCGTATCCGCGTACGTTTCTTTGGAGGCTTTGATTTTACCGAAGAAGATGCGGCTACCCGCAGCCCTGCCGTTCTCGGTTACAGCAAAGGCGTGCCGATGGGTGGTGATCTCAGGGCCGCCCCTGAAGGTAAATCACCGGCCTTTCTCGTGGCAGCCATGAAAGATCCTCAGAGCGGCAACCTTGACCGTATTCAGATCATCAAGGGCTGGCTGGATGCTAATGGAAAAGTGCATGAGCAAGTCTATGATGTGGTTTGGGGAGACGCCGACAAGCGCAAGCTGGATACCAATAGAAATGTGCCTCCGGTTGGCAATACGGTTGATGTCAAGACCGCTACCTGGAAGAACACCATTGGTGATGCAGAGCTGATTACCGTGTGGATAGATCCTGATTTCGATCCATCGGTGAAAGCCTTCTATTATGCGCGGGTGCTGGAAATCCCTACGCCTCGCTGGTCGACCTATGATGCGGCCAGATTTGGTGAGCAGATCCCCGAGGGTGCACCCGTCACGATTCAGGAACGCGCCTACACTTCGCCGATCTGGTACACGCCGAAATCCTGATTTGACATCGATCAAACCTACTGAGGAGCCTCACCGGGAATAAAAAACCGATTGCGGAAACACGTTTTCACCTTTAACGGAAAGATCAAATCCGTTGATGTTCAACTCAACCAATAACCGGGAGTTATTACTATGAAATCAAGCTATTCATTATTACTATTAGGTGCAGCACTGTCGTTGTCGAGCGCATATTCCAGCGCAGGCATCGTAGATCCTGACTGCACGGCGGAAAAGGCAGCAAAGAGTGCAGCAGCAAAATCCACGGTAGGTGTCGGCGGGCGCTGCTCTCCCGCGGAAGCAGCCAAAGATACGGCCAGGGAAGCTGCCGGCATTGAAAAGAAAGGCCCGCTGGAAAAACGCCGTAACGATGATGGTGTGGCTAAAAAAGCGGCTAAGAAGGTTGTCAAATAAGGAAGCTCTGATCAAAAGCCGGGTTGATTGGCCATTTGGGCGATAAGTCCCCTCTCCCTTTGGGAGAGGGGATGCTTCGATCAAGATCATATGGGTAATCAACAGTCAATGAATATCATCTCAATCTCACCGCTGCCTAAAGGCGTGGTGTTTATTAATCCTCTATCGACGACTCTAAAAGAGTTGTAACACCTGCTGCTATTTTAGTATCATCCCGCAGCATTCGCCCCCTCCCTTATGAGCAATTTTATGAAGCACCTATATCGTCTGTCAGTTATGCCTGCCGTTGCACTGCTGATGTTTTTCGCACTCAATTTATCTGCATTTGCACAAGAGGCGTCTGATAACAAGGCCGAGCCCACCCCGGTGACCACGGTCAATCCGGAAATCCCGCTGGATGAACTCGGTTTTATGTTGAAGCCGCTGTCGCTCGAGGAGCTCTCCATCGAGGCGGATGGCTGGTTCAAGCTGCTGCAGCAAGCCGAGAGTGACGTTGCTGCCGCGGAGGTCGCGGTGAAACGTCAGAATATCAGCATAGAGGATGCGCAGGCGATCAGGGAGAAGCTTGCAGATGCCAAACAGTCGCTGGAAGATGTGAAGGACTCTACCGCTGCAGCCAGAGAAGAGGGAACTGTCGATGCTGTCCGGGCTACGCAAGAGAGCACCAAAGAGGCGCAGCAGAACGTTCAGGAGGTTGTTGATGCGGTGAAGAAAGTTCAGGATGAGGCCGCCGGGAGTGAGGAGAAGAAGCAGGGGGATTCCTCTGTGGTGAAAGATTCCGTCCTGGAAAAGACTGACGAGGCTGTCGACAAGGCTGAAAAGGCTTTGGGCAAGATCGATGAAGCCGCCAGGGATATGAAAAAAGAGGGCGTAGAGCATGTTTTGGAGAAGGCGTCAGAGGCAGCTAATGAGGCGCTGGACGCATCTAAGGATGCTTCAAAGAGCTCGGAAGAAGCCGTTGAAAAAACCTCGAAGTCAGAGGCGACAGCAGAAGATAAGAGTGGGGAGACAAAGGATCAGGGTGTTGATCTTGATTCAGTGGAGCAGGCCAGCCAAAATATCGAGAAGCAAAAAAAGGATACCAAAAAGCAGCTGCTGGATCATCTCACCGACCTGCGTGCGCAACGCACGGAGATGATTGACCGCCTGAACCTGGTGCTGGACGAACTGGAGGCAAAATCAGGTGAGACCGATTCCGCCATGACGACCAAGATTTCCCAATATCGTCTCTATATCAGCTCCGTGCAGGGAATCAATGTGGATCTCAAGGATGCATCCAGCACCTGGGCGGCCCTCAAGGGCTGGGTTACATCTGAAGAGGGAGGCATGCGCTGGCTGGTGAATCTGGCGCAGGTTGCTGGCATCCTCTTCGTTTTCTATTTTCTCGGCCGGTTGGCGGGCAAGGCTGTGAAGAAGGCCACGGATGCGATGCAGAATCCCTCCCAGTTGCTGCAGCGTTTTCTGGTTCAATCAGTGCGGCGTCTCTTCTTTGCGGCCGGGATACTCATGGCGCTCTCCGCATTGGAAGTCAGCGTAACGCCGCTGCTGGCGATGATCGGCGCCGCAGGCCTGGTGGTTGGTCTTGCCCTGCAGGGAACCTTGAGTAATTTTGCCAGCGGCATCATGATTCTCTTTTACCGCCCGTTTGATGTGGGTGACGTCATCGAGGCAGGGGGTATTCTGGGCAAGGTGACAGCGATGAACCTGGTCTCTACGGTGATCACCACGCCCGATAATAAGCGCATGATCGTCCCCAACAACGACATCTGGGGAGGTGTGATCACCAATGTTTCAGGCGTGACCCGCAGACGGGTGGATATGCAGTTTGGCATTGGTTACGAGGATGATATCGACAAGGCGATCACTATCCTCGAAGAGATCGTGGCTGCTCATCCACTGGTTCTCGAAGATCCCGAGCCCGTGATCAAGCTGCATGAACTGGCGGACTCCTCGGTCAATTTCATCTGTCGACCCTGGTCCCTTCCCGGTGACTACTGGAATGTCTATTGGGATATCACCCGCGAAGTCAAAGCCAGATTCGATAAAGAGGGGCTCTCCATCCCCTATCCGCAGCAGGATGTGCATATCTTTACCGAGGGGGCAATTGCGGCTCCTGTGGTGGCCGCCTTGCCATCGAACACACAAAATCCGGGCGAACTCGATGACGATGCTGCGATCAAGTCACAACCCGTCAAGGAGATCGATGTGCCGGAGCATGAGTAACTTTTCAATAACTCCGTGCTATCTGCTATCAATCAGGTTAGAAAATCGCAGGGGGGTAAGGTGTCTTTTTGCCGCATCCACCATTGCTCCCGGATCCATGGTGTGTTTCATGGTATAGCGGTGGTGTTTAAATGATAATACTTAAGAGCCTCTTGCAAAATTCGTCATTCCGGCATGCTGTTAGCCGGAATCCATCTATTTTAATTCGCAAGTGGTTGATTTCCTGGATTATTCGCTTCGCTCACCCTTCGGGCCGCCTTTTGGCGTTCAAAGCGCAAGCGCTTTAGTCCGGCTACCGGATCAAGTCCGGCACAGGCTTCGCCGGAATGACGAATTTAAGAGTTTAGCAAGAGGCCCTTAATAAATGAAATTAAACTATAGGTAAAGATGTTATGATGGCATCAGAGAAGTCACCATAAATTAAACTATAGTTTTATGTCTCAGCCGATAAAAGATCTAATGTCACAGGTAATTGCTGCCGGAAAAGCACGCGGCTTGTCCCAGGCGCAACTTGCGGCTAACGCGGGGATAACTGCGGTCGGACTTAGCAAGGCCAAGACTCGCGGAGATCTACTTGCCTCGACACTTGAGAAACTGGCCGCCCAGAGCGGCCTGGAACTGGCGCTGTTACCCCGTCGAACCAGAGAAAAGGATGCTGAAGCCATAAAGTCCGGCGCGTTTTTTGATTGAATTCGTTAACAGGGAGCGAGCATGGTGCGTAACCAGCATGCAGTTATTTGGACGCGAATATCGGGTGAGCCTGAAAAAATGGGGGACTTGCTCCTGTCTGCGGAACAAGTCAGTTTTACCTACAGGGAGGAGTATTTATCTTCGGGGCAAGCCGGTTTCTGCCTGCTTGGCGACACCTCTATTTGGGGCGCTGATACAGTCGTCT
The DNA here is from genome assembly GCA_034717755.1 of Pseudomonadota bacterium. Taxonomy (GTDB): domain Bacteria; phylum Pseudomonadota; class Gammaproteobacteria; order Chromatiales; family Chromatiaceae; genus Sva-25. The sequence continues at coordinate 7,178 of JAYELV010000151.1, forward strand.
ATCCGGTCAGTGAGCGAATGCCGGTATTTCCGCGCATGCTCTCGCTGATTCCCGGCGCCAATCCAAGGAACCTGCAACGCAGGCGCTACCTCGATCTATTGAAAGCCAGGCTGGGCAAGGAACCGCCGCCTGGCCCGGAAACAGAGTGGCGACTTCTCATGATGGGAGGTCATGGCGGCATTGGGCATGTTGATGTGTTCCAGGACGATATCAGCGCTGAGCAGTGGTATCGGACCAGGGCATCACTCCACGATGGTCCAGGGGCAGCAAAGCGGTCCGGCAAGCGATCGCAACTATGGCGCATGTTAAAGAGGGAGGTGTTGGACGAGAACCTCGATTTCGATCCGCAAATGATCGAACAGGTGCTGGGGCCAACGCCATCCGTAGGCGGCATGATCTCAAAGCTGCTCGTCTCTGTGACACCCGCCGGGAAAACGCCGGTGTTTTATGCTCCCGGCGCAAGCAGCAAAAGGGATGTTGTTCTCAAGGTGGAGCCCCCGGAATACAAGGGAATGCTTGACCTGGAGGCGCTGTGCCTGGATATCCATGCAGAGTCCGGCTTTGAAGTCCCCTGGCATAAACGCCTTGATGATGAAGATTTGCACTTTCTGGCTGTAGAGCGTTTTGATCAAACCGCCGAGGGGCTGCCTGTTCCCATGGAGTCGCTATTTTCTGTGATTGCCACAGGCGACCACAAATTTAGAGAAACCGGTGATATGTTTCTGGAGGAACTCGGGGGCAAGCTCGATCGTCTGGGTCGGGTTGCCAATCTGGCCCCGGATACCAATGAGCAGATGTATCGAAGAATCCTCATGGCGCTCCTGACAGGGAACGGTGATCTTCATCTGGATAACATTGCGTTATTGGGCGGGGTAGCGGACTGCCGCTTGTCGCCAATCTATGATCCGGCGCCCATGCGCGCCTGGCCACGTCACAATCTGGTTAGCGCCATACCCTATAACCCGGAGGGATACGAGGACCGTGGAGCGCTCTTTGTTGAACTCGGTGGATCCTTTGGTCTGCCAGATAGACAAACCCGGGAGTGTATTCATGAGGCCCTTGCTGCGACACTCTCCTACACGGAGCGTGTCGCAGCACTTGACCGCGTACCTGCGCGGCAGCGACTGCAGCTAGTTGAAATTGTCCGGCAAGAGCGTCGATTATTAGAGAAGCATGTCTATTCTCAATAACTCCGTGCGGATAGGATTCCCGTAGGCCGGATGA
>JAYELV010000151.1:8501-14778 GCA_034717755.1 Pseudomonadota bacterium
GGACGATCAAAATCCAGAATCATCAGCATCACGCCGGTCATTACCAAGGCGAGTGCAGTGGTGCGCCAGCGGCTGATTTTTCCTGATAATCCGGCATTGAAACCTGTGACTGATAATGTTGCTGCAGCGATAAAGATCAGCATCCATAAAACGAATATAGGAAGCTTGTCGAAAATTGCCGCCAGGCGAATAGCATGTTCGTCCAGCACAGCGTTTATCGCAGCGACCAGAGATGCCTCAATCGCCCCGCGTTCTGAATCAGCCATACACCGGATTTGACTATAGCTCGTAAAATAGCGACAGTCTCATTATTGTGAAACTATTACCATACTCAAAGGCCAGCTCATGAACACCTTTATCCGCAACGCCATGATTCTTCTCTCGCTGCAGGCTCAATCGATAGCAACAGCGGACCCTGCTGCCGATCCCGGCGCCAGGATTGCGCAACAGGGAACGCCGAAAGGAGTTGCCCCCTGCATGGCCTGCCATGGCCCGGATGGTGCAGGGATGGCGGCAACGGGCTATCCGCGTCTCGCCGGTTTGGATGCGAAGTATATGGTCAAACAGCTGCAAGACTTTAGAGCCGGTAAACGCAGCAATCCCGTGATGATGCCGATGGCGAAGAACCTCTCTGACGAGGAGGCCACTGCTGTCGCCGCCTACTATGAGGCCATGCCGGTTCCGGCCCCGTCAGCAGAGCCTCCAGCTGGCGATGTTGCCAGGACCGCGAAAGAGCTTGTTCAATGGGGCGACTGGGCGAAGAGAGGTCTCCCCGCCTGTAGCCAGTGCCACGCGCGGGATGGAAACGGTATCGGCGCATACTTTCCGGGGATTGCAGGTCAGCAAGCAAGCTACATCAAGACACAGCTGCAGGCATGGAAGTCTGGTGACCGGGCCAATGACCCTCTGGGTTTGATGAAGGCTGTCGCTGATCAGCTGACCGACGCCGAAATCGAAGCCGTGGCCTCCTACTATGCAGCCATGCAGGGCAATGCACCTGTTGTGGCGAAGAATACCCTGACACCCATTCCGGTGGATGTGAGCATAGCGGCGGATGAGGTGTTTACAGGAGAGGTTCTGCAACAGGGTGCGCCTCCACCTGCGGCAGAAGCGGGCGCTGCCGGTTTTTTTCAGCCGCCAGCGAGGGACGACATGCCGGAGGGGCCTTTCGGTGAGGTCATACGTCAGGGGCAGGCAATCTTCGGCAACACCAATGCACACCCGGTCTCTTCCAAGTATGTTGGCAACGATCAGACTTGCGGCAACTGCCATATCGATACGGGCCGCCTTGCGATATCCGCACCGCTGTGGGCCGCCTGGGTCTCCTTTCCTGCTTACCGCGCCAAGAACAAGAAGGTCAACACTTTCATCGAACGTATTCAGGGTTGCTTCCAATACTCAATGAATGCCCAGGCCTCCGCGGCAGGAGCCCCACCCTCGGCAGATAGCGATACCATGGTATCGCTCGTCTCCTACAGCCACTGGTTGGCGACGGGAGCACCGACAGGCAACGAGACCATGCCTGGCCGTGGTTATTCGAGACTGGCGGAAACAGAGCAGGGGTTCAACCCGGAGCGGGGCGCGGTGGTCTATGCGGCCAGGTGCGCCCTCTGCCATGGTGAGGATGGAGGAGGTGTGGCTTATGCCGATGGCCGTACAATTTTCCCGGCGCTGTGGGGGGCGGAATCCTACAACTGGGGGGCCGGAATGCATAAAATAGACACTGCTGCGGCCTTTATCAAGCACAATATGCCACTGGGACTGAGCGGCACCTTGAGCGACCAGGATGCCTGGGACGTGGCAGCGTACGTGAACAGCCATGAACGCCCCCAGGATCCGCGCCACGAGGGTGATATTGCTGCGACGGCCGATCAGTTCCACGGCGGCAAGTTCGACTACTACGGTAAGCGCAAGGGGCTTGACGGTCACCTGCTCGGAGAGCGGCCGGCCAGCAAGTAGTCGATTTTCCCCTCCGCATGAGCACTGCGCGCGTCCATCTCTGCCCACGACTCTCCATGGCAACAGGGAACCGGAGCTGTCGTAGCGCAGAAGCTGATGCTTCAACAGCTCATCATGCGTTTGTGGTGTACCGTACCGCTCCAGACAATCGGACTGGCGCATAGCAACTTCCCATGCGGCGCAATGCGCTGCGCCCTACGCTTTTTTAATTTCTGCATCACCCCTTATTGAGATGTTTCATCGATTGGCGATAAAGTGATGAAACAATTCTGGATTCAGTGTCTTGAGCTCACCGCGCAGGCGCATAGATTTCGCTCCCAGCTTATCCTTTTCCCGTTGCAGGGCGTAGAGCAGCCGGTAATCCTTCGGCATTCCGGCAACAGGTGAGGGAAGCTGGTCGCTGAGGCCAGGGCGGATGGTCAGCAGCCAGGCGGGAAAGCGGGAGGATTCCAGTTCGGGCTCCAGTTCCTGGAACAACTCCCAGGCCCGCATCATGTCAAATGTAGCGTCCGTCTGCACCAGAGCCGCCTGCTCAGGGAATCGCCAGCACAAATGGAAGCGGTCCAGCAGTGCGTCGACCGGCCTTTGCAGCTGGTCGCAAGCGCGTGCGTGACGCTGCAACAGCACCGCGTGGCTTCGCCAGTCGGGCTCAGCTTCCACCACTTCTATCACCGCCATCCAGTCCAGGCTGCGCAATGCCGTGTAGCTGCGGTGCAGCTCTGGTTGCTGCGGATCGAAATTGCGACCTGCCAACGCCTCGCCAAGACGCCGCCATAAAGGCTCCATAAAGGGACGGCTCTCCCTGCCCAGCATCTCAACTGCCAGGGGCTGGATTTCATCCTGCAGATCGGCAAGCTCCTCTTCGGGATCTTTAATCGGGAGATTCTGCTGCTGCATCGCATCGAGCAGCAGTTCCAGCTTGCCAAGCCGATGCTGGGCGGGATCGGTTTGGTAGAGCTTTTCCAGCAACTCCCCGGCGGCAACTGCATCCCTGCGTCCCAGGGCCCGGACAATGTCGTTGGCCAGGTTGGCGCCGGTGGTGTCCATGAAGAGATCAAGCTGGGGTTGTTCCTTGTTCTTGCAGTAGCCCTCGTGGAAGAGGCTGTCGAGGAGATAATCACTGCTGAAATGCAGAGCTTTGCTTTCTCCCCAGGCATGATAGTCAAGCGGTGTGGGTTGTAACCCCAGGGCGCGGGCGTATACTGCAGCCCGGGTGAGGTCCTTGCGGATATGCGGGAGATTTCCGGCCAGATTCTCATCCAGCAGCTTCAGCTTGCCGCTGCGCCACTGTTCGTAGTCGCTGTAGAGCAGATGCCCTTCGGCGAGAAGAAATTCCAGGGGGATATATTCGCCCTGCTCCAGCAACAGCTGGTCGATCCGGTGTTGAATTTGCGGGTTCATATCACGATTGACTTTGCCAAGGCGTAGGGCGCAATAAGCGACAGCGCATTGCGCCGCATGGATAAGGTGCAATGCGCTCCGCTTATTGCACCCTACAGATTCAAGGAAAGGTCGGAGCCTTTGAGATGTTACAGCAACACTCTCTCGATCCCCTGCAGTTTGACCTCATCGATAAATCCCTGCTGCCAGTTGTCCCCAAGCAGCTGACTGGCCATCTCCATGACGATGTAGTCAGTCTGCAGGCCTGTGTCGTTGCGGTATTTCATGAGTCCCTGTTGGCAGGCGGGGCAGGATGTCAGCAGCTTCACCTGCTGCGGCTGTGCGCGGCTGCTGCCGGTCAGTTCGATGAGTCCGCTGCTCAGCTCTTCGCTTTTACGGAAGCGCAGCTGCGTGGCGATATCCGGCCTCGAGGTGGCGAGGGTTCCTGATTCGCCGCAGCAGCGCTCGGAGAGCAATACCTCGCTGCCGGTCAGCTGTTGCGCAACTTTCAGCGGGGCGTGGGTTTTCATCGGCGAGTGGCAGGGGTCGTGGTAGAGATACTTTTTTCCCGTGGCGCCATCGAGAGTAACGCCCTGCTCAAGCAGGTATTCATGAATGTCGAGCAGCCGGCAGCCTGGAAAGATCAGCTCGAATTCATACTTCAGCAGTTGATCCATGCAGGTGCCGCAGGAGACCACCACGGTGTTGATATCGAGGTAGTTGAGGGTGTTGGCGATGCGGTGAAACAGCACCCGGTTCTCTGTGGTGATCTGCCTGCCGCGATCCGCCATGCCGTTGGATGTTTGCGGGTAGCCGCAGCAGAGATAGCCCGGCGGCAGAATCACCTGTGCGCCGTTGTGGTAGAGCATGGCGATGGTGGCCAGTCCGATATCCGAAAACAGGCGTTCAGAGCCGCAGCCCGGAAAATAGAACAGGGCTTCATTGCTCTCCGCCTGTTGCGGCTGGCGAATGATAGGCACACGGGTTTTATCCTCCAGCTGCAGCGCCTCGCGGAATCCCTGTTTGGGAAAATCGACCTCTATCGGACGGCGTACGAGCTCGACCAACTGTGATGTGATCGGCGGGATTTCGGTAGTGGCGGCCGGCAGCCCGGGTTTGAGCAGCCCGGCCGTTTTTGCCAGGCGATGCCCAAGCGTGATGCCTTTGAACCCCCATTTGGCAAGCAGGGTGTGCATCAGGTGTATGAGTCGGGGGTTGGTGCTATTGAGAAATGCCATGGCGGCGGCCACTGCAGGATTGCTGCGTTTTTTACCGCGCTGTTCGAGGATCTTGCGCATGCGGGTGGTGACTTCGCCAAAATCGATATCGACCGGGCAGGGCGTCAGGCACTTGTGGCACAGGGTGCAGTGGTCGGCGACGTCGTTCATATCCTCGAAGTGGCGCAGCGCAATGCCGCGCCGGGTCTGCTCTTCGTAAAGAAAGGCCTCGATGATAAGCCCGGTGGCGAGGATCTTGTTGCGCGGAGAGTAGAGCAGGTTGGCGCGCGGAATGTGGGTCATGCACACTGGCTTGCACTTGCCGCAGCGCAGGCAGTGCTTGATGTCGTCATTGAGCAGTCCCAGCTCGCTCGCTTCGAGAATGATCGCCTCCTGCTGAACCAGCTGCAGGGAAGGGGTGTAGGCGTTTTCGAGTCCGGATCCCGGCATCAGCTTGCCGCGGTTGAAGTGCTGTTCGGGATCGACTGATTCCTTATAGTCGATGAATTGATCCAGTTTATCCTCGTCCATGTACTGGATTTTTGTCAGACCGATGCCGTGCTCGCCGGAGATGGCGCCGTCCAATGATTTCACCAGCTCCATGATGCGGTCGACGATGGCGTCAGCTTGCTGCAGCATGCGGTAGTTGTGTGAATGCACCGGGATGTTGGTATGCACGTTGCCGTCGCCGGCATGCATGTGCAGCGCTACGAAGAGACGTTCGCTGCGTATGCGTTCATGGATTTTGTGAAGCCTGGAGCGCACCGGTTTCATATCCTGGCCGACGAATATCCCGTCCAGGCGGGCGGCGATCTCATCGCGGTAGGAGTGGCGCAGGTCGCGGCGCAGCAGCAGGTCGATGAGGCGGTCATCGTGCTGAATCAGCTCGATCTCGGGATTTGTCAGCAGCGCATGATGCATCGATGCCGGTTCATCCAGATGTTCGAGGATCTGCTGCCAGCGCCCGCTGGCCTGCACCATGGCCTTGGTGGCGGCGCGCTGCTTGCTCCTGAGGATAGCGCTGTTCTCGGCGGACTCCTCGTAGGCGGCGATATGCCACAACTCCGGCATGTCGCCTTGCAGATACTGCAGCACCGCGCTCTTGATCGCCAGCTTGTTTTTGATCGACTCCTCGATATTGATACGTTCGATGCCGAGGTTGTAGTCGGCCAGCCGCTCCAGCGGGATGACGACATCTTCGTTGATCTTGAAGGCATTGGTGTGTGCTGAGATGGCTGCGGTGCGGGCGCGGTCGATCCAGAAGCGCCGCCGCGCTTCAGGTGATGTGGCGATGAAGCCCTCTGCATTGCGGGCGTTGGCAAGCAGGATGATGCGCTCCGCAGCAGCGGCGACTGAAGTCTCATCATCGGAGATGATATCGGCAATCAGCACCATCTTGGGGCGTTCGCGCCTGGCCGCCTTGGTGGCGTATTTGACCGCTTTGACATAGCGCTCATCGAGATGTTCCAGGCCGGACATCAACACCCCCTGCAGACGATCGACGTAATCTTTGAGTTCGACGATAGCCGGCACCGCTGTGGAGAGATCGTTGCCGAAAAACTCCAGGCAGATGGTGCGCACATGCTCCGGCATGCGATGCAGGATGAAGGTGGCGGAGGTGATCATGCCGTCACAGCCCTCCTTTTGCACGCCGGGAAGTCCGCTGAGGAACTTGTCGGTGACATCCTTGCCAAGACCGCTGCGGCGGAATGTGCTCCCCG
>JAYELV010000152.1:0-3902 GCA_034717755.1 Pseudomonadota bacterium
TCCGCCGAATAAATGCTCCTGCGTTTTCGGCACTTCCGCCATCCATGGCGGTCGAAAACAGGGATGTTTTATCAGAGCATACAGGGACGTATTCACGCGTCCCTGAAAGGCTGATCCCGACCCTGCGATGACTCGAACAATGCACGGACTGTTTGAGAAGTTACAATTTCTTCGTGTCCTTCGTGTCCTTCGTGGTAAGTATCTCTACATTGAAAATTGCTGTTTTCACCGTATCCAGGACGACAGCAGCCTGCCGAAGAGGCTCTTATAGACCTCGATATCGAACTCGATGATCAAATCACCCTGCTCCACCATCTCGCCTTCATCCAGACAGATACGCTTCACTTTACCGTCAAAGGGAGCCGTGATGGTTGACTCCATCTTCATCGCCTCGATGACGAACAGGGCATCGTTTTGTTTGACCTCCTGCCCCGCTTCCACCAGTACCGCGGAGAGTTTTCCCAGCAGGGGCGCGCCGATTTCATTCTCTTCGAGCGCCTTGGGATTGATGGTTACCTTGGATTTTACCGATTCATCACGCACCTGCACGCTGCGGGTCTGGCCGTTGAGATCGAATGTCACTCTACAGAGTCCGCTTTCATCGGTCTCTGAACGATAGATCAGGCGGATGATGATGGTCTTGCCCTGCCCCAGTTCGACAAAAACCTCTTCATTCAGCTGCAGTCCGTAGAAGAAGGCGGGAGTCGGCAGATTTTTGACGTCGCCAAAGGCCTTCTTGTGCTCATGATATTGCTGGAACACATCGGGGTACATTTTGTACGAGAGGAAATCGAGAAAGGTTTTCTCCTCTCCAAACTCCTCCTGGAATGCCGCAAATTCAGTGTCGAAATCGACAGGATCCAGGTATTCATTCGGCCGCTTGGCAAATGGCTCTTCACCTTTCAATACCAGCTTGCTGAGCTCTTCGGGAAAACCGCCTTCAACCTGGCCCAGATTCCCCTTGAAGAGATCAACGACCGAGTCGGGAAACGCCAGCGACTCTCCCTGCTGCATGACATCTTCCTCGCTGAGTCCGTTGGAGGTCATGAACAACGCCATGTCGCCAACCACCTTCGAAGAGGGTGTCACCTTGACAATATCGCCGAACATCTTGTTGACGACGGCATAATTTTTCTTGATCCCTTCAAACTTGTGCTCCAGTCCCAGGGCAACCGCCTGGGGGCGCAGGTTGGAGTACTGGCCGCCGGGTATCTCGTGGTCATAGACTTCGGCAGTGCCCGCCTTGAGACCGGACTCAAAGGGGTAGTACATCTCCCTGACATCTTCCCAGTAGTTGGAGTACTGGTTCAGCGAGTGAAGATCATGCTCTGCTCCACGTTCGTGACCCTGCATGATGGCGATCATCGAATTCAGGTTGACCTGTGAGGTCACTCCAGACATCGAGCTCAAAGCACAGTCGACGATATCGACATCAGCTTCGATCGCCTTCATCAGGGTGGTCGCCTGAATGGAGGAGGTGTCATGGGTATGCAGGTGAATCGGCAAATCCACGGCCTCTTTCAAAGCCGGTATCAATAGCTCGGCAGCGTAGGGCTTCAACACGCCGGCCATATCCTTCACCGCCAGGGTATGCGCGCCGGCATCCTCGAGCTGCCTGGCGAGATCAATATAGTATTGAAGATTGTATTTGTTGGACGGGTCCTGATTAAGCACGTCACCGGTATAACAGATTGCTCCCTCGGCAATGCCGCCTGTCTCTTCACGTACAAAGCGGATCGACTGGCGCATGCCTTCGACCCAGTTCAACGAGTCGAATATACGAAACACATCGATGCCGTTCTCCCAGGATTTCTCGATGAACTTCTCCACCAGGTTGTCCGGATAGGCCTTGTAACCGACGGCGTTGGAGCCGCGGAACAACATCTGCAGGAGGATGTTGGGAATCGCCTTACGCAACGCCTGCAACCGTCCCCACGGAGACTCATGCAAAAAGCGCATGGAGACGTCAAAGGTGGCGCCGCCCCACATCTCCAGGGAGAAGAGCTGCGGATGATTCTTCGCCAGCCCCTCGGCCACCTTCAGCATATCGATACTTCTGACCCGTGTCGCCAGCAGCGACTGATGCGCGTCGCGCAGGGTCGTATCTGTATAGAGCACCTGTTTCTGCTCCTTGATCCACTGCACGAACTTCTCGGCTCCCATCTCGTCCAGCAGGTTTTTGGTTCCCTTTGGATACTCTCCGGCCTTGTCATATTCAGGCAGATGCGGTGTGCGAAAATGATGCTCCGAACGACATGACTGCTTGACATCAGGATTACCGTTGACGATGACATTGGCAAGATAGTTCAATGTCTTGGTGCTGCGGTCAAAACGGCGGGTGATCTTGAATAATTCGGGGTGGTTTTCCAGAAAGGTCACCGCCGCTTCGCCCGATGCAAATGTCGGGTGCGCCAGTACATTCTCCAGGAAGGCGATGTTGGTTTTAACACCGCGAATACGGAACTCCCGCAAGGCGCGATTCATACGCTGCACGGCCCCTTCCAGGGTTCTTCCCCTGGCTGAAATCTTGACCAGCATGGAATCAAAAAAAGGCGAAATCCTGGCGCCTGGATACGCCGCGCCGACATCGAGACGGATACCGAAGCCACCAGCGCTGCGAAATGCGATGATAGTGCCGTAATCCGGCATGAAATCATGCTGGGGATCTTCTGTGGTAATGCGGCACTGTACTGCATAGCCGTTGCACTGAATGGCTTCCTGCGAAGGCAGGTTGATTTGTGGATCCGATAATTTCAGGCCGGCTGCAATATGAATCTGGCCGCGGACAATGTCAATTCCAGTCACCTCTTCGGTGATGGTGTGTTCGACCTGAACTCTTGGATTGACTTCAATAAAATAGATCTCTTCCTGCTTATCGACAAGAAATTCGACGGTTCCGGCATTGTAGTAACCGACCCGTTTGCAAATCTGTATAGCGTAGTCATAGAGCTTGTTGCGAGTCTCCTGGCTCAGGGTCACGCTGGGGGCAATTTCGATCACCTTTTGAAAGCGGCGTTGTACGGAACAGTCGCGCTCGAAAAGGTGCACCATGTTGCCGTCCTGGTCACCGAGAATCTGTACCTCGATGTGCTTGGGAGAATCAATGTACTTCTCCAAAAACACCGTATCGTCACCGAAGGCCTTGGCTGCTTCATTGCGCGCATCATTGAATGCCCGCTCCAGCTCTTCCGCCTCTCGAATGACGCGCATCCCCCGGCCGCCGCCGCCGGACACCGCTTTCAACATCAGCGGATAGCCGATGCGCTCCGCCTCCTCCCTGGCAACGTCGAAACTGACCAGCTCCCGGTTACTGTCCTGAATGACCGGCAGACCGGCGGCGATGGCATTCTCCTTCGCCATGACCTTGTCACCAAGTTGCTCCATGCTCTCGGGTGAGGGGCCGATAAAGATAATCGACTCTTCACGACAGCGTTTTGCGAACTGCACATTTTCCGAAAGAAACCCATAACCGGGATGAATGGCATCAACTTCACGCAGCTTTGCTACCTCGATGATCGCTTCGATGTCCAGATAGGGCTTTAATGGCTCGTCATCGGCGCCAATCTGGTAAGCCTCGTCGGCCTTGTAGCGATGGGGAGAGAATCGATCTTCGTGGGTAAAGACCGAAACAGTCCCAATATTCAGTTCGGAGGCGGCGCGTAAAATACGTATTGCAATCTCACCGCGATTGGCGACGAGCAGCTTTTGAATCTCTTTAGGCATAGTGCATTCTCATAGATACGTTAATCCGGCGGCGCGTTTTAAGTGACAATTGCAAGCTACTGTTCAATATGCCAACTGTCTAACGCGCCATTCCTGATCAAGGAGCGGACAATGATGCCAATATTACCATTAACGCACCCCTCAATCTGCAGCAATATCCACATTTCGGTTGTCCGGTT
>JAYELV010000153.1:0-7080 GCA_034717755.1 Pseudomonadota bacterium
ATCCTGCCTCTGGCGACATTAATACATCCATGTATGTCATAAGCTCTGATAAAACATCCCTGTTTTATACAGCCCTGAAAAGCAGACTCCCAACCCTGCTTCCTGCACGGGGTTATTGAGATGTTACCACGCAACGACATCAGTGCTTGATAACAGCTGGTTTTTTACTCTCTCTGTGCTTACCTGCAACTGGTTTTTCAACGGAAACATCTTCATCGCCATGCGGTTCGGGCTGGTTCACCAGTGCCATCTCAAGCACCTCCTCGATCCACTGGACGGGGCGGATGTCCAAACCCTGCTTGACGTTTTTTGGTATTTCCACAAGGTCTTTCTCATTCTCTTTAGGAATCAATACCCTCTTGATGCCTCCGCGCAGTGCTGCCAATAACTTCTCCTTGAGGCCGCCGATGGGCAGTATCTCGCCTCGCAGAGTGATCTCACCTGTCATGGCAACGTCAGCACGCACTTTGATGTCAGTGAGCACCGATACCAGCGCTGTACACATGCCCACACCTGCGCTGGGACCATCCTTGGGGGTCGCCCCTTCGGGAACATGGATATGCGCCTCCTGCTTCTGATAGAAGTCAGGTGCTATACCGAGGGTATCCGCACGGCTGCGAACGACGGTCATGGCCGCCTGAATCGACTCCTTCATGACATCCCCGAGCTGACCCGTCAGCTGCATGCCGCCCTTGCCCTTCACCAGCGCGGCTTCAATGCGCAGCAGCTCGCCGCCGACTTCAGTCCAGGCCAGCCCGTTCACCTGGCCGACCCGATCCAGTTCATCGGCCACACCGAAGCTGAAACGCCTGACACCGAGGTATTTTTCCAGTCTTGCAGGAGTGATACGGACGCTCTTTTCAGTACTCTTCTTAGTGCTTTTCTTGCTGCCTTCGAGGAGCACATCCTTGACAACTTTACGGCATATCTTGGCGATATCCCGCTCGAGATTGCGCACACCGGCTTCACGCGAGTAGTAGCGAATGATGTCTCGCACCACCGCGTCGCTCATCTCCAGTTCATTTTCTTTCAGTCCATTATTCTTCTTCTGTTTCGGGATCAGGTACCTGACTGCAATATTGAGCTTTTCGTCCTCGGTATACCCGGAGAGACGAATCACCTCCATCCTGTCAAGCAGCGCCGGCGGGATATTCATGGTGTTGGCTGTTGCCACGAACATGATGTCGGAGAGATCCAGGTCGACCTCGAGGTAATGGTCCTGAAAAGTGTGGTTCTGTTCCGGATCCAGCACCTCCAGCAGTGCCGAGGCGGGGTCACCACGAAAATCCATCGCCATCTTGTCGATTTCATCCAGCAGAAAGAGCGGATTGCGTGTTTCCACACGACTCAAATTCTGTACGATCTTGCCCGGCAAGGCGCCGATGTAGGTGCGGCGGTGACCACGTATCTCGGCCTCATCACGTACACCTCCCAAAGCCATGCGTACGAATTTGCGCCCGGTAGAACGCGCTATGGACTGTCCAAGAGAAGTTTTACCGACGCCGGGAGGACCTACAAGACACAAGATAGGCCCCTTCAGCTTACGCACGCGCTGCTGTACGGCAAGATACTCCAGGATGCGCTCCTTAACCTTCTCAAGACTATAGTGGTCGGCATCCAGAATCTCTTCCGCCTTGATGATGTCATTATTGACCCGTGAGCGCTTTTTCCATGGGATGCCGACCAGGGTATCGATATAGTTGCGTACCACAGTGGCTTCAGCTGACATCGGAGACATCATCTTAAGCTTGTTGAGCTCGCTCAGGGCCTTCTTTTTCGCCTCTTTGGGCATCCCGGCTTTTTCGACTTTCTGCGTCAGGGCCTCTATTTCGTTAGGCGCATCATCCATCTCGCCGAGTTCTTTCTGGATGGCCTTCATCTGCTCATTGAGATAATACTCGCGCTGGTTTTTTTCCATCTGTCCCTTGACGCGGCCCCGGATACGTTTCTCCAGTTTGAGGACATCATTCTCCTCCTCCACAAGCCGCATCAGATGCTCAAGCCGCTGCTGCACATCGACGATCTCCAGAACCCTCTGCTTCTCATCCAGTTTCAGCGACATGTGCGCCGCCATGGTATCGGCGAGACGGCTGGGATCATCGATGCTGGCCAGCGAGGTCAACACCTCGGGCGGAACTTTTTTATTCAGTTTGACATAGTGATCAAACATCGACAGGGCCGAACGCATAAAGACATCCGTCTCCCTGTCATCAGGCATCTCTCCCTCTTCAAGGTGTTGCGGTACAGAGCGGTAGAAATTCTCTGTCTCAAGAAATGTCCCCACCCTGACACGGTAGGCGCCTTCGACCAGCACTTTGACAGTACCGTCCGGGAGCTTTAACAGCTGTAATATATTTGCCAGGGTTCCAATGTCGTAGATCTCAGCCGTTGAAGGATCATCAACGTCGGCGCTTCTTTGCGCTACCAGCAGAATAGGCTGGTTATGCCGTGTCGCATAATCGAGCGCATGTATTGATTTTTCACGCCCGACAAAGAGTGGTATCACCATGTGAGGATAGACAACGACATCTCTCAGCGGCAGAATAGCGATGTCATCCGGTAAATCGACAACACTCGCTTTGTTTTTCTCTTTAACCATGAATTACTCACTTGTCATCACTCTGAGAAAATTCAGAGTTGAGGAATCAATTGCGGGAGCACACCGCAAGGAGAGGAACGGTATGAACTGCCGTGAAGCAGTCCAGGAATAAAAGACCCGGATAAACCGTCAATCAGACAGGGCGGCTCTTTTTTCGCCACCCTCGATAATAATATAGGGGGCAATGTCGCCGGAAACAACCGTCTCGTCGACAACAACTTTAGAGACGTTCTCCATGGATGGAAGATCATACATGGTATCGAGCAGAATTTGTTCCAGCTGGGTGCGCAAGCCACGGGCGCCGGTCTTGCGCGCCATCGCTTTGAGAGCGATAGCATGCAGTGCGTCGTCACGAAACTCAAGTTCGGCGCCCTCCATCTCGAAGAGACGGCTATACTGCTTGGTGAGCGCATTTTTCGGCTCTGTCAGGATACGCACCAGCGCATCTTCATCCAACTCTTCCAGCGTCGCAATCACGGGAAGACGTCCAACGAATTCTGGTATCAATCCAAACTTGATGAGATCTTCAGCCTCGACATCGGCAAAAATTTCTCCCAGGTTTTGATTCTCGTCCTTGCTGTGAACCTCTGCAGAGAAGCCGATACCACCCTTCTCGGAACGTTCGCGGATGACCTTTTCCAGCCCGGAAAAGGCGCCGCCGACGATAAACAGGATATTGCCGGTATTGACCTGCAGGAACTCCTGCTGCGGGTGCTTGCGCCCTCCCTGGGGCGGCACCGAAGCCACTGTGCCTTCGATCAACTTCAACAACGCCTGTTGCACACCTTCACCGGAAACATCACGGGTAATCGATGGATTGTCTGATTTACGCGAGATCTTGTCGATCTCATCGATATAGACAATACCGTTCTGCGCCTTTTCAACATCGTAGTCACATTTTTGCAGCAACTTCTGGATAATATTTTCAACGTCCTCACCCACGTAGCCGGCTTCGGTCAGCGTGGTCGCATCTGCTATGGTAAAGGGGACGTTCAATAATCTCGCCAGCGTTTCCGCCAGCAGGGTTTTACCGGAACCGGTCGGGCCGATCAGGAGAATATTACTCTTGGCAATCTCCACATCATCTTTCTTCTGCTGGGCAACAGCCTCGAGGCGCTTGTAGTGGTTATAGACTGCTACTGAAAGCACCCGCTTGGCGCGCGTTTGGCCAATAACATAGTCGTCCAGCCAGGCATTGATCTCCTTTGGCTTGGGCAATCCACCCATCTCATCGGAAGCATCTCCCTGGATCTCTTCACGAATAATATCATTGCAGAGTTCGACGCATTCATCACACACAAAGACGGATGGCCCGGCAATCAGCTTGCGTACTTCATGCTGACTCTTGCCGCAAAAAGAGCAATACAGGAGCTTTTCATCATCCGGGGTCTTTTTATCGTCACTCATTCACTTCTGCCATGGGAATTGAAATACTTCGTCTATTTATCATAACGAAATTCGCAAGTTACTGCTACCTCGCTTGATATGAGGGTTTGCCGGCAACAAAACAAGGGGAGATGCGTAGTCATTGCGCAGAAGCCCCGGCGACGAGGCAATCAGCTATAGCCTGTGCAGGCCCTGTAAGGCGCAATAAGCGACAGCGCATTGCGCCGCATGTTCAAGTCTGTGCAGGTTTATGAGAAGTTATTCTTTCTCAGTACGCTGATCAAGGACCCGGTCAATCAGACCATATTCGACAGACTCTTCGGCGCTCATGAAATTATCGCGCTCGGTATCATCGGCGATCTTCTCCAGTGACTGGCCGGTATGCTTCGCAAGAATACCATTGAGTCTCTCCCGCACCGCCAGGATCTCACGTGCGTGGATTTCGATATCCGTCGCCTGCCCCTGAAATCCGCCCAACGGCTGGTGGATCATGGTGCGGGAATGCGGCAGAGAGTAGCGTTTGCCATGCTCTCCTGCAGCCAGCAGCAGTGCTCCCATGCTCGCCGCCTGACCGATGCACATGGTGCTGACATGCGGACGGACGAATTGCATGGTGTCATAGATGGCAAGACCGGCGGTCACCGAGCCTCCGGGTGAATTGATATAGAGATGGATATCCTTGTCCGGGTTTTCAGACTCCAGAAACAGCAGTTGCGCAACGATCACGTTTGCCATGTGGTCTTCTATCGCGCCAACAATAAAAATCACCCGCTCCTTGAGCAGTCGCGAATAGATATCATAGGCGCGTTCGCCGCGAGCAGACTGTTCGACAACCATCGGGATCAATCCCTGGTTACGTGGATCGGGAACAGTACTATTTGCCAATTGATGCTGCATTACTTCTCCTGTTGGAACAAGGGTATTGTATATTCTCAATAAACCCGTGTGAATCTGCGGGGTTATTGAAAAATTACGTAACTTCTCAATAACTCCATGCATTGAATACATTCTGTATAAACAGATGTCATTGCGAGGGAGCCTAAGCGACTGCGGCAATCTATAAACCAGATTGCCGCGTCGCTTTCAGCTCCTCGCAATGACAGCATTTGCACGGACTTTTTGAGAAGTTACAAAATTACCATGATATTATGTAAGTTCTTCAAATGATTGCTGCTTCTCTTCAACCTTGACCTGGCCCAGCACCCAGTCAACGACCTGGTCTTCAAGAACCACGTGTCGCACCGGGTCGATGCGCGCATCATCTTCGTAATACCATTCGATCATCTCCCGGGGCGACTCGTAGGAGGCCGCAAACTCCTCGATCATCTGGCGCAGACGCTCTTCATCCACCTCGATATTCTGCTCGGAGATGATTTTTGTCGTCAGCATTCCCAGTTTGACGCGGCGTTTCGCCTGCTCCCTGAAGACTTCCATAGGCAACTCAAAAGTTGAGCTGCTCTGCCCCTGGCTCTCCATCTGCTTGCTGGTATCTTCACGCAATCGACCTGCTTCATCATCGATAATCGCCTGCGGTACATCAAACTCGTTTTTATCGAGCAGCAATTGCATGACGACCTCCTTGGTCTTCGACTTTATTTTCGTATCCAGTTCACGCTGCATATTGGTGCGCATATCCTCCATGAAACTATCGACAGAGCCATCCTCGATGCCGAATGCCTTGATAAAATCTTCATCGATCTCAGGCAGCACCGGCTCGGCAACCTCGTTGACGGTGATCTCGAAGACTGCTGCTTTTCCCGCCAGGTGCTGCGCCTGGTAATCATCAGGAAAAGTAGTCTCCACACTACGCTCATCATCTTCACTCGCACCCAGCAGGCCCTGCTCAAAACCATCGATCATGCTGCCCGAACCCAATACCAGCGGAACCTTCACGGCCGAACCGCCCTCAAACTCTTCATCGTCAATCTTGCCGACGAAGCTGATCGTGAGTTGGTCGCCATCCTGCGCCGCACGCTCCACTTTGTTCCAGGTGACACGCTGCTGACGCAGTTTTTCGATCATGCCATCAACATCGCTATCGAGTAGTTCGGCAACCGGACGCTGCAACTCGGCGTCACTGAGATCCGAGATGGTAAGATCCGGAACCACTTCAAACTCAGCAACATAGACAAAAGCATCTTTTTGATCCTTGATATCAATTGCAGGATCACCCACAGCATGCAGCTCTTTCTCCTGCAGCGCTTTATAATAGCTGTTTTGAATCAGCTCACCATAAGCCTCCTGCCGGGCATGTCCGCCGAAACGCTGCCTTATCACCTTGAGTGGAACCTTCCCCGGACGAAAACCATCCAGACGCACCTCACGAGCCATTGAACGCAGCTTGTTGTCGACAATTTCATTCACCTGTTCAACAGGCAGTTCCACCGTCATACGGCGCTTTAATCCTTCAAGTGTTTCCACTGAAACTTGCATGCATTTCTCTCCGGCAGCCTCGCTGCCTATCTACTTGGTTGGCTATAATTTACAATAGAATGGTGCGAAAGGAGAGACTCGAACTCTCACGGGTTACCCCACAGGAACCTAAATCCAGCGCGTCTACCAATTCCGCCACTCTCGCACGACAGGCGATTATAACGGGAATAGCGTCGTGAGGAAACAGCTGGTTTTTTGTTCTCGATGAATAAGATTGCCGCGCTGCGCTCGCAATGACAGTACGTCGTCATTGCGAGGGAGCCTAAGCGACTGCGGCAATCTCACCGCTCACTCACAATGACACTTTCAGTAGTTGTCAGGTATGATGCCTTGAAATGATGAAACTGATAGACAAACTTCCGTTAACAGCGCTGGTGATCGTCGCGCTGACACTCGGACTGGCGCCATTCACACCACAACCGCATATCGTAGAGAAACTGGGAATGCTGTTCAACGGCACGCTCAGCAGACCGATCGACATCTTCGACCTGTTGCTGCATGGAGTACCCTGGCTGTTGCTGGGTTTAAAACTTACCCGATTGGGCCTGTCTCGCGGCAAATGAACCTGTAGATTGTCGCTGGTGTGAAATGATCTGTGTTCATCTGTGAGAATCAACCACAGCAATTCTAAATACTCACCACGAAGAGCACGAAGGTTTTTT
>JAYELV010000153.1:7180-13074 GCA_034717755.1 Pseudomonadota bacterium
CTCTTTAATTCGTTCATTGAAAATTGCTAAATGAATCAGTCATCATTTGACCTGTGACTGCCTATCCGATAAGGTCACCACGCTTCAGAGTGCCGGGCGGGAGATACTCCTGCCTGGATAATCGGGAAGTCGGTGCAATTCCGACACTGCCCCCGCAACGGTAATCAGTGAACTGAGAGTTTCAAGCAGTTCACTGCAAGTCCGGAGACCGGCTCTGCATGCAGGTAGTCAACTCTTTCTCTCTTCTGTTGACTCTATTTCACGAGCGCGGCGGGCGCTCTCTACAGGTACATCCATCATGAAATCAACCATCCCACTGTTGCTGCTGGCAACATCAGGCGCAGCCATGTCGGAGCAGGATGAGACACTCATCGTCATCACCGCGACAGGCAACGAAACTCCTCTTGTCGAAACGGCGCCATCGACGACGGTCATCACGCGCAACGATATTGAACGCCATCAATACCAGACTGTCAGCGAAGCGCTGCGCCAGGTTGCTGGAGTCCATGTCGCCCGCAATGGCGGCATCGGGCAGCCGACCTCGGTGTTTATTCGCGGCACAAACTCGAATCATGTGCTGGTGATGATCGATGGTGTCAAGATCAATGACACCACCACACCGAACGGCGCTTTTGATTTTTCCAACCTCATGACCGACGCCATCGAACGCATCGAGGTCGTGCGCGGCCCCCAGAGCACCCTCTACGGTTCCGATGCCATTGGCGGGGTCATCAACATTATTACCAGAAAAGGCAGTACCGCTGGCGGCCCTGTGAGTGGCTCGATCGAACTTCAGGGCGGTAGTCACAACACCTTCAAGGAGGCTGCGACGCTCTATGGCGGGAATCAGAAAGCCTCTTACATGCTGTCGCTGGCAAATATCGACACCGATGGCGAGACTGTCAGCGCACCGGATTATCAGTTTTCTGCCGTCGATGACGACGGCTATCGCAACACCACGCTGACTGCCAGCATTGAACTCAATCCCGTTGAAAACCTGAAATTTGAGTTGAGCGGGCAGTTCATCGACTCGCACACCGAATTCGACGCCAGTGCGGATGAATCTCCTATTCCAGAGACAGACCTGGAAAGCTGGTTTATCCACTCGGCAGCCGAAGCGCGACTGCTCGATGGAAAATGGAGCAGCCGAATCGTGTTCAACCGCAACAGCAGCACCAGGGACACAGTCTATGACTTCCTCGGACTGCCCTCCTCCACCTATTTCGACAGCAAGCGCAATGAGGCGGAGTGGCGCAATGACTTCTATTTGCTGGACAACCATACGCTGACAGCCGGATTCAAATGGGAACAGGAGACAGCCGCAACCTCCTCGGATTTTTCAGCCAGCGATCACCGGGCAACCACCAGGTCGTTCTATCTACAGGATCAGTTCAGTTATTTTGAGAAGTTGTTTGGCTCCATCGGCGTACGCCATGACGATCACACCGGTTTTGGCGGTGAGACCACCTGGCGCATTGCACCTGTTTACCTGATCGATCACAGCAACACCCGGATCAAGGCCAGCTATGGCACGGCTTTCAACGCCCCCTCCCTGTTTCAGTTGTTTGATGCGTTTTCAGGCAACCCGGATCTTGAAGCCGAGAAGAGCCGCGGAGCCGAGCTTGGCTTTGACCAGCAGCTGCTGGACAACAGACTCTCACTCGGCGCTACGTTGTTTTACAACAAGCTGGATAACCTGATCGATTTCAACAACACCACTTTCAAATATTTTAATGTTCCGGATGTAACCACCAAAGGCATCGAAAGCTTCATCAGCTACCGCTTCAACGATATGTTTAATGCACGCCTCGATTACACCTGGACGGAGACAGAAGACAGCGAAGGCGAACCGCTGCTGCGCCGTCCAAAAAACGAAGCAAGCCTGACGCTCAATTACGACCCCTCTGAGAAAATCTCTCTCTCCGGCATCGTGCATTACGTCGGCAGTCGCGACGATTCCATTCGCGGCTCTTTTCCCGTCACCCGCACCACGCTCGGGGGTTATACGACCATTGACCTTACCGCCAGCTATCACTTCAATGATCGCTGGCAGATCGATGCAAAAATCATCAATTTAACCGATAAGGAGTATCAACCGGTTCAGGGTTATGCAGGTGCAGGATTTGGTGCCTTTATCGGCATCAAGGTGAAGATCTGAGCTGCAATTCTCAATGCGCCAATCTTAGAGTATCGACATTTCAAAAGAGTTTTACCACGAAGCACACGAAGAGCACGAAGGTGTTAATCTCTCAATAACCCCGTGCATTGAATGCATTTTGTTAAAACATGTGTCATTGCGAGGAGCTGAAAGCGACGCGGCAATCCTGTTTGGAGATTGCCGCAGTCGCTTAGGCTCCCTCGCAATGACGGTATTTGCACGGACTGATTGAGAAGTTACGAAGTTACCGAAGATGTTTTTATCCTGTTGATTCTTCGTGCTCTTCGTGAGCTTCGTGGTGAATATCCCTCTATACATTTAAAATTGCCGGATTAATGAGGAGTGACAACACTCATGACCAAAAAATCACGCATCTATACCCGCACCGGTGACCGGGGCAGTAGCGGACTCGCCAATGGTGAGCGCCGCTCAAAAACAGATCAGCGTTTTGCGGCCATCGGCGCCCTCGACGAACTCAACGCTGTGCTGGGTGTTGTGTGTTCACAATTGACGGATTATTCCCTGAAGCAACACATCGAGGTAGTGCAACAACAGCTTTTTATCAGTGGCGCCGAACTGGCGCTGGCAAAAGATGTCTGCATTCAGGAAGAGCATCTGTTAAACGTGGAAAAGATGATCGACCACTACGACGCCGCATTACCGCGCATGACACATTTCATCCTTCCGGGGGGCTGTGCTGCCGGCGCCACACTGCATCATGCCCGCAGCCTGTGCCGTCGCGCAGAATGCGAGGTACTTCACCTCAAGCAGCAAGAAGAGGTAAACTCTCACCTGTTGCGTTATCTTAATCGCCTCTCCGACTTGCTGTTTGTGCTGGCCCGACATGTCAACCAGCAGTTGGGAGAGCCTGAAACCAAATGGATTCCATGAAACTGCTGCTTGCCAATCCCCGGGGATTCTGCGCCGGAGTCGATCGCGCCATCGAGATTGTAGAAACGGCGTTGGATCTGATCGGACCCCCCATCTATGTGCGCCATGAAGTGGTGCATAACCGATTTGTCGTCGAAAGCCTGCGTGAACGGGGAGCTGTTTTTGTCGACAGCCTCGATGACATTCCCGATGGACAGACTGTAATCTTCTCCGCTCACGGTGTCCCCCAGGATATCAAGGATGAAGCGAATGCCCGTGAGTTACAGGTTTTCGACGCCACCTGTCCGCTGGTGACCAAGGTTCACATGGAAGTGGTTCGTCACTGCAAAAATGGTGACTCCGTGGTGCTCATCGGGCACAAGGGACATCCCGAAGTCGAGGGCACCATGGGACAGTATCGCTGCCCGCAAATGGAGGGCGAGATGCTGCTCATCGAGACTCCAGAAGATGTTGCCAGGCTGAATATCAAAAACCCGCATAAAATCGGTTACGTCACCCAGACAACCCTCTCGATCGATGACACCGTGGGGGTCATCTCTGCATTGCGAAAACGCTTTCCGGAAATATCCGGACAGAAAAAAGATGACATCTGCTATGCCACACAAAACCGTCAGGATGCAGTTAAGGAGCTTGCCGGGGAGTGTGACCTGATCCTGGTGGTGGGCTCACCCAACAGCTCCAATTCGAACCGCCTGCGTGAGTTGGCGGAGAAGCAGGGAAGAGTCTCCTATCTCATCGATGGAGCCGATGATATCGAGCCGCAATGGCTGCACGGCATCGATGTCGTCGGCGTCACTGCAGGGGCCTCGGCGCCAGAAGTGGTAGTCTCCGATGTCATCAAACGCCTGCAGTCGCTCGGAGCTGAAGCTGCTGAAGATAACATGGGGGTCAAGGAGGATATCGTGTTTGTACTACCAAAAAATCTGCGTCTCATGGCTGAGAAACAAGTTTCACAAGAGAATCTGTAATGCAGATGCACAGCATCGTGATAGGCGCCGGCATCAGCGGCATGATGAGTGCTCGCGAACTGCTGCTCGCCGGTGCACGAGTGACAATCATCGAAAGACAGCAAGCTGGCCGGGAATCCTCCTGGGCCGGCGGTGGCATCATCTCCCCTCTCTATCCATGGCGCTACTCTGACGCAGTCAATCTGCTCGCAAGCAGCAGCCAGCAGGCCTATCCCGCATTGGCGGCACAGCTCGTGGAGAGCACCGGCATCGACCCTGAATACCTCCGCAGCGGACTGTTGATTCTTGCACCCGATGAAACCCGGGAGGCGCAGAACTGGGCACAAAAGTGGCAGGTCGATCTGCAGCAGCTCGACAGACAGCAGATGCATGACATCGAAGCAACCCTGAAGAGTCCGGTTGATGAGGCACTGTGGCTGCCGCAGGTTGCCCAGGTCAGAAACCCGCGTTTCATGAAAGCGCTACACAAGGAGCTTGAAAACCTTGGCGCGAATTTTATTCTGCAGAGTCCGGTCACCGGGTTTGATCACCAGGGCGCGAACATCACTGCGGTAAAGACAGCTGAGCGTAATTACCGGGCAGAAAACATCATTCTCTGTAGCGGCGCCTGGACAGCGGAAATGCTGCGTGACAGCATGCCGCAACCGAAGATCGAACCCGTACGCGGGCAGATGCTGCTGTTCAAGACAAAACCCGGCACTGTCAAACGCATCACTCTGTCAGACAGCCACTACACTGTGCCGCGCAGGGATGGCCGGGTGTTATTTGGCAGCACCATAGAACATACCGGCTTTATCAAGGAGACAACCAGCGAGGCGGGCAAACTGCTGCGCCAATGCGCCATCGAGCTCTATCCACAGTTGGCCGACTACCCGATAGAACATCACTGGGCCGGACTGCGTCCAGGCTCACCGGGCGGCGTCCCCTATATCTGCAGACACCCCGACTATGAGAATCTCTTCATCAATGCAGGCCACTACCGCAACGGTGTGGTGCTGGCGCCAGCATCGGCTAAACTGGTCGCAGACATGGTGCTCGCAAGAAAACCTGAGATCGACCCTGCTCCCTATGCCTTTGATGCTGCGCGCAATTGATTCTGACTTGTGAAGAATCTCTTTCTGCAGCGCCCTGCCTGTGGTATAAACTTGATATATATCAAGAGAAATGTGAAGCGCAAGGTAACTTCTCAAAAAGCACTGCATTGTTCAAGTCTGCTCAGGGTCGGGATCAGCCTTTCAGGGACGCGTGAATACGTCCCTGTAAGCTCTGATAAAACATCCCTGTTTAATACAGCCCTGAAAAGCAGACTCCCAACCCTTCTTCCTGCACGGGGTTTTTGAGATGTTACAGCGCAAGCTGCACCCTGAAGATCGCAGCCCCACCTGTTTCAAAAATAAAGACAACAAGGATACCCCATGCTGAAACCCGGCGATATTGCTCCCAACTTTGAAATCCCAAATGCTGAACTCGAGATGATTCAACTCGAAGACCTCAAAAACAAGCATAACCTGGTACTCTATTTCTACCCCAAAGACGATACTCCGGGATGCACCATGGAAGCGCTGGAATTTTCAGATATGAGTGCAGAGTTTGAGAAGCTGGACACCCTCATCTTCGGTGTCAGCAGAGACAGCTGCTACACACATGGAAACTTCCGTGACAAACATGGTCTTACCATCCACCTGCTGGCTGACATCGATGGCGTGCTGTGCAATGCCTATGATGTGTGGCGTGAAAAAGAGGCACATGGTGAAAAGAGGATGGGGATTGTGCGATCAACCTTCGTCATCGACAAGCAGGGAGTGATTCAACATACCCTCTACGACATCAAACCCAAAGGGCATGCATCCGAGGTGCTTGAACTGGTGAAAGCGATG
>JAYELV010000153.1:13174-14760 GCA_034717755.1 Pseudomonadota bacterium
CCCAAACCCTGCCTGGGAGCGGGAAACATCATCTCATGACTCAACCGCAGTGATCTTACAACTTCCAAATGCCATTACTCTGCACAACAGTCGAAAATAGACTCTCACAGTCTGCAACTGAATCAACGCCAGCGGCAGCATAAGCATGAAAAATGCCAGTGAGAGTGGCTCTACGAGGCCATTTTTCATCAATCCAAACACGATAAAGAACATCCCGAACACCACCAGGGCAACTCCCGGACAAATCAGGGAAAAACTTCCCGCATCCGCTTTTGGACCCTGGCTATAGTCTCTGAAATAGCCGATTCTCTTCATCACCTTGTAGCCGATCAAACCAACAACGATCTGCAGTGACAGGATAATTGAAGTGATAACAAACAACCCGGGTTCAGAGAGAGTCCCCTCAAAACCGTGATGCAATCCCATCGTCAAGCGGATGACGGTGATGCCACCCAGAGTCAGTATCGGAATCATGATCCACAGGCTGACAGCTGACTTTTCAGCGATGCCGTGCTTCAGGATTGATTGAAAACCAAGCACAAGTTTGACGATCGTCAGCAAAAATGCCAGCGACAGAAAAAACAGCGCCAGGAACATACCGATCGCATTGATCTCTTTATAGTGACTCATGGCGCCAGGTGCAGCCAAACCAACAGCGATCATGACAAGTGCAAAAATCGCCAGCATCTGGCTCAGGTTATTGTTGGAGACAAAGTCGAAATCACCATTTGTCAGCAAGCGGGTAAAGTATTCACCCAGTATTTTCAGTGCATAGAAGCCGATCAGGCTAAAAGCCAGCAGCGCAAACGGGAATAGATACTCCACATAATTCCACAGCCCCGGAACAAAAACAGCGCCAAGTATAAAGCTGACGTTGACACTCATTGCCAGCGTCAACGGAATCACCATCAAGGTCACTTCCATATTGGAGTGTTTCAATGCTGTGAACGCCTCCGTCTTCCGAAAACTGCGGTATTCACTGATATTCCACAACAATAGCCGAAAATGCAGCAGTGACAGCAGCGCCACAGCAACAAGCGCTGCCGATAGCGCGATGACTGTGCCGATATCTCCGCCGGTGAGCAGCGGATAGATGTGATCAAATGTCACCATCGGCGTATCCGCATGGGGAAGCATAAACTGCGGATACATGAAAAAAGAGACCGCCAGTCCACCTGCGCCCAGCGCAGCAAGAAAATAGAGCGGCGAATATTTTGAGTCCAGATTTTTAATTAACATACCAATATACCTACATAAAGTATTTCTATGTCACGTATATTAGCATTCTCTTATATTTGAGTAAAGATGTGATTTATCAATCAGATGGGAAGCAGGGGGTAACTTCTCAATGAGATCGTGCATTCTTTAAATCTGCGCAGGGTTGGGGGCAGTCTTTCAGGGACGCGTGAATACATCCCTGTAAGCTCTGATAAAACATCCCTGTTTTCGACCGCCATGGATGGCGGAAGTGCCGAAAACGCAGGAGCATTTATTCGGCGGAAGCCCTGAAAGGCAACCACCAACCCTACTTTCCTGCACGGGGTTATTGAGAAATTACGCCGGGGGTAACATCGCAATAAGTCAGT
>JAYELV010000154.1:0-3896 GCA_034717755.1 Pseudomonadota bacterium
GAAGAGTCTTCCCATTTGATGGATTGGTAATTGTATGCCTTTTCGATGGTTGGTTTAACAACGCTAAAATAGGGAGAAATATCAAAGTCACGCGGAACGAAAAGCGTCGAGTCTTTAATACGGTAAGACTCCAGTTTTACATCGACCACTTCAGGAAGGATCGGATAGCGCACCCGCTGGAATGCCTGGGCGATCAGCGACGAGCAGATCGCCTTGGTTGGATCACCGCTTCCAAAGCCGATCAGGCGGCGGCGAAAGCGCACCGGAACCGGCGGTGTCGGCAACAGGTAGCGAGTCAGATCAACGATATTCTTCAGGTCATAGGAGCTGCCGAGGTTGCGCATCATAAAGGTAATCACGCGTGACTTATCCTCATCCGAGAGGCCCAGCGGGCGGCAGATCCTGGTATTCAAATTGGCATATTTTGACAAGGGTACGCCGATGACACCGGCTTTGATATCCGCCTCGATCAGTACTTTCTTGTCACCTTCACTATCGACATCGATAATATCGCCGACATAAATTGCCGCATGCGACCAGGTCGATTGGGTCAGGTATTTGATAGCGCCGCTGATCCATTGATTCCCCTCCACCAGCAGCACATCACAGGGCTGAATCACCTCTCTGAGCTCAGAATCATCGTGCACAGCAAAGGTGCGGTAGTCCCTGCTCGGCCTGGTTATAAATTTAACCAGCAGACGCCCCGGAATATTGAGTGCCTTGTCAATCCACATAGAGCCCTCCTTATCATAGACCCTGCAAAACAAGTATAGCTGACAGGCTTGAGCCGTAGGGTGTAATAAGCGACAGCGCATTACACCATTATTATGGCGGGATGCGGTTCGTTCCTCACCGGCATCCTACAACTTCATCCCATTGACACGGTATGAATGAAAGTCTTAACGTAGCTTTTCTTATCTGTGTTTATCTGTGTGCATCTGTGGTTAAAAAAATATCTTGAAATCAATCACGCCATCGACTGGTAGTAGAGGTTTTGCGGATGCTTCGCTTCGGCAAAGAAGTACCAGCGCTCCAGCAGCAGACCAATATAGAGTACGCTAAAGGCTGCTATCGGCAATAATGGCGAACTGATACTCCAGGAGATCGCCAACAGCAGTGGAGAGAGAATAAAGATCAGCAGCAGGAAAAGCAGTCGCACCATTTTCAAGGTCGCCTCGCTGCGCCCATGGAAAAATTCACGCGTGTTGAACGAGCCGCCCATGAAACCCTGTGTCTCCTGCACGATTGCATTGTGTCTGACACCGATGGCTGACTGCAGCGTCGATTTGTGCGTCAGCCCTGCATTTCGCAGCAGTGATGCAAAGCGGGTAATAAAGACGATAAACAGGAAAAATACCGCCCAGCTTCCAAAAAAGCTCACCAGTTCAACACCCTGCTGCGCCGAGAAGGCAGCGGCCAGCATGAAGCCGGACGCCAGGCCAAACAGCGTATAGTTGGCAACCGTCAGCCAGTGATGCCACTCCTCCAGGAATTTGACGCTGGCATAGATCATTGCAGTGCAGACAAACAGCACAAAAGAGATAAAACTGGCGGCAATGCCGATCAGAATAGTGACATCGATCTCAACATCCGCGCCAAGGGTAAACAGCGGCTCGTTCCAGCCCATGTAGTGGGCAAACCCGTACGCAAACACCAGCAGCATGAACAGGGGCAGCACGATCACTTCACGCGAAAGCCACGAGGTGCGCCATTTTGCCGCCGAACGCCATGCCCGTTCCGGCCTGCCGAGATGAAACATGGATGCGAACAATCCCAGCCCCAGCAACAGCAGCACCACAAAGCTGCCGACTGCGTAGAATCCTGCGCTGTCCTGCGCAGGAATCAGATTGGCCAGAGAATAGAACTGCCCGGTAAAGAGCGCCAGAAACAGCCCCTGCCCCGCACCGATCAGGGTGGTCAGAAAGATGACAGAAAATGCCGGATGCATAAGAGTCCCCGCAAGGTTATTTAGCTTTTCAAAATATATGGACGATAACTCATGCTGTTGCCTCAGCATTCCAGCATGAATCTATGATTACAAAAGACAATTGGCAACTATTCAGTAGCAGAGAGATCGTCACTGTTCCCAGATATATCTTCCGGAAAACGCCGTGAATACATCCTTGTAGGCTCGAGTCGACATCCCTCTCTCCTACGTTTCCTGCAGATATACCCGAAAACAGTGACTCGGCTTACATTTGCGACAAAGCCCTGAGCAGTTATAGGTAATATTTTTTTCTTTCGTGTTTTTCGTGGTAAATCATTTCAACATCTCATCAGAACGCAACATCGTCGATGGATGCGCCTTCACTCACCGCCGCATCCAGCTCTTCGAGCAGCGGGTTGTCGACACGGTCGAGTTCATCGGCATGAATGGTGATACGGGTCTTGCGCCTCGGCAGATAGTGGTTAGCCGGTTTGGTGCCCCACTCCGGCATCAACTGGTAACCGCCCTGTTCGCGGATGGCGATAGAAACCTCTGATTGCGGATCATGCACATCGCCGAACAGGCGCGCGCTGGTTGGACAGGCCAGCACACAGGCAGGCTTGCGCTCTGATTCTGGAATGGTTTCATCGGTGATGCGGTCGATGCAGAGGGTGCATTTCTTCATCACCTTCTCCCTGCCGTCAACCTCGCGGGCGCCATAGGGACATGACCATGAGCAGTATTTACAGCCGATGCACTTGTCATAATCGACCAGCACCACGCCGTTGTCCTCACGCTTGTAGGATGCTCCCGTCGGACATACCGGCACACAGGGAGGGTCTTCACAATGCAGGCAACTCTTGGGAAAGTGGACGGTCTCCGTGCGCGGAAACTCACCCACTTCATAGGTCTGCACACGGTTAAAAAATGTGCCCGTGGGATCAACGTCATAGGGACGCAGGTCCGCCATCGGTCCCGCCCAGCCGGAGGTATTCCACTCCTTGCAGGAGGTGACGCAGGCGTGGCAGCCGACGCAGACATTCAGATCGATTACCAGGGCTAACTGAGACATATACTATCCTCGACCTGCTTTTCCTAATCCGGTGACACCGGCATAAAAGGCCTGCCACTTGCCGCGTTTGGCATCCTGTCCGGGGACCCGCTTTTGTGGTTCGAATTGCGGAGAGGTGACCTTGGGTTCATCATCATCCGCCCTGTAAATTTTGACACGCACGTCGAACCAGGCGGCCTGGCCTGTTACCGGATCAGAGTTCGACAGATACTCGCCAGCCTTCTCCAGCGGCAGCTCTTCGGAGATGATGTGATTCAAGAGGAATCCTTTTTGTGACTCATTGGCGCGTGCGGTGAGTCCCCAGGCCCCGGAAACCTTGCCAATCGCATTCCAGGTCCACACGGTATCCGGCTCCACGGCCTGCGAGTAGCGGCACATGCAGCGTATCCTGCCATGCGGTGACTCAATCCACATCCAGCCACCGTCATCGATGCCGCTCGCCCTTGCCGTCTGCGGATTCACAAACAGGTAGTTATGCGTATGGATCTGGCGCAGCCAGGCGTTTTGCGAATCCCACGAGTGGTACATCGCCATGGGACGCTGGGTGAGTGCATTGAGCGGATACTTCTGCGTATCCACATGCCTGTTCTCCAGCGGCTCATAGTAGAACGGCAGCGGATCAAAATAGGTCTCAACGCGACGGCGCAGACGCTCCGGCGGTTGCTTGCCGCTGCTCTTCCCCTGGGCTGCGAGACGAAATTTCTGCAGCACCTCGGAGTAGAGATGAATAGTAATCGGCTCCGCATAGCGTGTCATGCCGTGGCCACGCGCCCACTCCAGGTAACCCTTGTTCCAGTTGCGCATGTACTGGTAGGATTTTGGCAGTTCAAACTGAAACATGCAGTTGTTTTTTGCATACATATCCAGCTGGCGTGGATTGGGCTCCCCCTTGAGCGT
>JAYELV010000155.1:0-3872 GCA_034717755.1 Pseudomonadota bacterium
GTATAGTGCTGCAGTTTTTGATCACTGAGGCGGGCGAGCTTTTCTGTCACGAGGATCAATTGCCGCCCGGCGCTGGCGATGCTATCGATAGTGGGATTTTTCAGTGCATCGCTGGATGACTGCAGGGCCTCAACCGACTCCTTGATATCCGATCGGCTTGCCTCGGTATTTCCTGATTTCCCTGCCTCGTCACCTGGCTCCTGCAGTTCATCGACCGCCTCTTGCAGAGAACGGGCGAATTCATCAAGCAGCCGTTGCATTCTGCCGGCGGCATCATCGATGGCCTTGCCCATTTGATTCTGGTAATCCCCGGACATCTGCTCGAGTTGGCCAACGAAGGCTGCAATTTGTCTCGCAGCACTTTCAGAGGATGCCTCGACCTGACGCTGGATATTTTTCCCCAGCGATGTTAATTGGCCAACAAAATCCACCACTGCGCCGCTGACGTTTACAGCCTCAGCCGTGCGTTGGTAGTCGACTCTCCACCCTTCATCCGTATTAACCAGGTAGGTCACAAAATAGAGGACATCCGTGGGTTCCTCACCAGGTTTTGAGATTTCTGTGTCGATTTGCGCAACATCTCCATCGATGACAATCTTTCCCCATGTTGTCACCATATCCCGCCACTCACGATCAAACCGGTCATAGCTCTCGATACTCTGCAGGGTTGAGTAGGCAAGCACATCATCAGTCTCATCCATAATGACAGCCTGCCAGAATACCTCGCTGACCTCCGGGGCACTCTTTGGTTTTTGCTCACAGGCGTTCAGTAACACCCCAACCAGCAGTAAGCTGAATATCTGAATTACACGACGACGCATGCTCTTCTCCTCAAGTTTTATGATCAATGACAGTAGTCCGGACAGGTGAAGATGCAATTTCCCAGCCAACACCTACAGAGAACGTACATCATACAACAGCTGCTGTCTAACCTGCATATATCGATACCACCTGATTTTCTAATATTAAGAATTATTATTAATCTCAATACACTGGTAAATAAAAACAATAACTATACCTACTTTGCTTATCTCGATTGATACTATATCCTTCGAGATACCAAAGGATATAACCTTTGGCATAACCACTTGAGGAGAAACAAGAGATATGAGTCACAATGCCGTAGTCATCGTACATATCGATGAAACATTGTCAGATAGCGAAATCCATGCTGTAGAGAGGAATGTCTCCATAGAAGATGGCATACACTCTGCCTGTATGAACAGCCGCACCAGGCATCTGATGATTGTTGACTATGATGCAAAGCGAATAAAATCGGTTCAGTTACTTGGACAGATTCGCTCACAAGGGCTGAATGCTAAATTGGTTGGAGGCATATAGGAGCGGAGACAGGGTTGGGGGAGCTTCTTTCAGGAATGCAAACCCTGACAATCCCCTAACTCTGTTTTCTCGCGACGTTATTCAGATCGTCCGTTATACTGAAACAACCTCAGTTATCGCTGTTCACCGGCCAGCAAAGTAATCCGACAGAAAATCGTCGAACGCACCACTATCTGCAGCCTCTTTCTGCTGCTGGCGCTGCAGTGAGTCGATGCCCTCATCGATAAAACGCCGCTCTGTTGCAGTGCTGATTTTACGTTGATGAAAGTAGCGGTTGTGCTGCAGGGACTTGCGCCTTGCAAAGTGGTAGAAGCTCTCGCCATTGTCGCGCATCTCTTCCAGCATGAGCGCAGACGGCGTCTCTGCAGCATTCTCGATTTTGCGGCGCTGCAAATCCAGAGCTGCCTGATAGGGAGCACCACTCTCATTGACATCTACAAGAGAGCAGACGGCTTCCATGCTGGAGAGCAACTGCTCTCCCCATACCTTGAGCGGGATATCCGCGCCATTGCGGCGCAATTTCAACCCCGGCTCCCTGCCGCGACGCGCACTCAGCAACAGGTTGTTATCGATCTCGGGACGTTCCTCGAGAGAGATCGCGGGGCTCTCCTGAAACAGGCATGTCAGAAGAAATGCTTCCAGAAACAACATCTGGGTCTCATCGATCCCCTGTGGCTGGTAGGCATTGACATCCAGTGAGCGCAGTTCGACGTAGCGGATGCCACGTGCATTCAGCGCACTGGTGGGTTTTTCCATCCCCTGCAACAACTGCTTGGGTCTGACTGTACTGTAATATTCATTCTCGATTTGCAGGATGTTGGTGTTGAGTTGCTTGTAGGCACCATCACCATCCTTGAGACCAATCTGCTCCCACACCGGTGATGAGGTGTTAATAGCACATTGCAACGAGTCGATGTAGCTTTCCAGGCTGTTGTAATTCGCCTTGATGCCAACACTCTCCTCCTTCTGATTTTGATAACCGATGTCACTCATGCGCAGTGAAGTCGCATAAGGCTCATAATATGTCCCCTCATCAAACTCCTGCATATTCGTGCCTTGCTCACCAAAGAATGTTTTACACACTGCCGGAGAAGCACCGAAAAGATAGGGGATGATCCATCCGTAACGCTGCAGATTACGCACCATTCCCATGTAACTGGCATCGATCAGTCGCTGCAGCTCTCCTGCCCGGGAGCCCTCAACTTGCTTGAGAGTTGCCCACAGCGGCCAAAATTCTTCAGCGACCGAGTAGTTATAATGCACCCCGGAAATAACCTGCATCACTTTACCGTAACGATGCCCCAGGCCAACCCGATAAATATGCTTCATGCGCCCGGCGTGTGACTCGCCATAGCGGGCTATAGGAATATGCGTCTCGCCAGCCAGTACGCATGGCATCGACGTCGCCCACAGGATCTCATCACCGAGGTTGTTATAGACATGGGTATGAATATCACTGAGACAATCAAGGCTCTGTTTGGCGCCATGCAGTGGCGGTGTGATCAGCTCCAGCATCGCTTCAGAGTAATCGGTCGTAACACAGGAGTGCGTTAGCGCAGAACCCAGCGCCAGCGGATGCGCCTGCTGTGACAGGGTGCCGTCAGGCGCCACTCGCAAACTCTCTTTTTCAAGTCCGATGAGTGGTTGTTGCAGCAATTCTACTGCCCCGCGGCGGTGCAATTCGGTGACCAGGTCCTCCAGATTATTCACTGGAAGACCTCTTGTGTTGCAATAATTTTCATAATCTCTTGTGGTGAATCAACCCGCCACGCCTGCCAACCCGATGCAATAGCAGCATCGACATTGATGCGCGTATCGTCAAAAAATGCAATCTCTGCTGCATCACTTTGAAGCTCGCTTGCGACCTGTTGGTAAACATCTGCTACAGGCTTCATTTTACCAAGATCACAGGATAAAAAACGGCGTGAAAATTGATGTTTCAGGTCCACGCGTTCATCCAGATATTGAATATGCGCATGGCTGACATTGGAGAGCATGGAGAGATCAAAGCGTTCACCAACTGCGGTCAGCATCGGCTCAGTGTGTGGTTTTAACGCTCCCAGCAGTGACAGAAATGCTTCTTTCACTGCTTCGCTGGAGTCAAGATGGAGCTCTTCACACCATGCAGCAACAAACTGCTCCAGGTCCAGATTTCCAGTTTCATGTGCCAGCACCAGCGAAGAGCTCGACCAGCGATGCTGCGCCTCTGTGACAGGGAGTTGCTCACCAAAAAGAGCGGCAATATTCTGCCGCCACTCCAACTCGATCAGCACGCCGCCAAGATCCAGAACAATGTGTTTGATAGGCATTGATGTAGATCCTATGGTGCAAAAAACAGCAACTTCTCAATAACCCTGTGTGAATGTGTCATTGCGAGGGAGCCTAAGGAGTTGTCCATAAATAACTTTCCGATATCGCGCCGCAATGTTGTTCGTCTTCAAGGCGCAGCAAGGGGCGCATAGCAGCGTTATGTAACTCTTGCTGCAACGCTGAAGACGGATGACAGGGCAAGCAGGATCGGGAAGTTATTT
>JAYELV010000156.1:0-3826 GCA_034717755.1 Pseudomonadota bacterium
TGTGTGGATGAGTCATGGCGATCGCGTGGTGCGCCTGCCCGACAACTTCAAGGCGATCTGCACCACCGACGATGCGCCGCTGGCCGGTATGGCGGATGAAGAGCGCCACTATTACGGGCTGCAATTTCACCCCGAAGTGACGCATACAAGACAGGGGCAGCGCATCATCGAACGCTTTCTGTTTGAAATTTGCGGCTGTGAACCGTTGTGGAATGCCGACAGCATCATCGAAGACGCTATCACCTCGGTCAGGAGCCTGGTCGGCAGCGACAAGGTGCTGCTGGGGCTCTCCGGCGGGGTGGACTCATCCGTTGTTGCCGCGATGCTGCATCGTGCTATCGGCGATCAACTGGTGTGTGTCTTCGTCGACAACGGCCTGCTGCGGTTGCATGAAGGCGACCAGGTGATGGCGACTTTTGCAGAGCACATGGGCGTCCAGGTGATCCGCGTCAATGCAGAGGATCGTTTTCTGGATGCGCTCGCCGGTGAAACCGACCCGGAAAAAAAGCGCAAGATTATCGGCAATCTCTTTATCGATATCTTCGAGGAGGAGGCGGCCAGGCTCACCGACGTCAAATACCTGGCGCAGGGCACCATCTATCCCGATGTCATCGAGTCGGCCGGCGCCAAATCCGGCAAGGCGCATGTCATCAAGTCGCATCACAATGTGGGCGGACTGCCCGACTACATGAAGTTGCTTCTGGTGGAGCCGCTGCGTGAACTCTTCAAGGACGAGGTGCGCCGCATCGGCGTCGAGCTGGGGCTGCCCTCCGAAATGGTCTATCGTCACCCCTTTCCGGGGCCGGGTCTCGGCGTGCGTATTCTTGGAGAAGTCAAAAAGGAGTATGCCGACCTGCTGCGCCAGGCGGATCATATCTACATCGAAGAGCTCTATCGGCATGATCTCTATGACGAAGTCAGCCAGGCATTTGCGGTGTTTCTGCCGGTAAAATCCGTCGGTGTGGTCGGTGATGCGCGTCGTTACGAATACGTGGTGACGCTGCGGGCCGTGACTACGGTTGATTTTATGACCGCGCACTTTGCGCATCTGCCCTATGATTTTCTGGAGACTGTGTCGCGGCGTATCATCAACGAGGTGACAGGGATCTCGCGCGTCGCCTATGATATCTCCAGTAAGCCGCCTGCAACGATCGAGTGGGAGTGATAGAGGAAAAAAGATGGTGCCCTCGACAGGATTCGAACCTGTGACCTATCGCTTAGGAGGCGATCGCTCTATCCAGCTGAGCTACGAGGGCGTTGGCGCGGTATATTAACATTAAAGCTTGTAACTATTCATTCTCTTGTCAGAGAGGTGAAGCAAGTCACTGTTTTCGGGTATATCTACCGGAAACGTATGAGGCAGGGATGCCGAGTCGAGCCTACATGGATGTATTCACGGCGTTTTCCGGAAGATATGCCTGGAGACAGTGACGGTTTTGCAAGTACTGAATAGTTACTACAACTTTTTCTAAAGGGGAAAGAATATTCCATGCGATGTGCAGGGTGCAATAACCACGGGGGCATTGCGCCGCATGGAAAGGTGCAATGCGCTTCGCTTATTGCACCCTACGGCCTATGTAAAACAACGCAGGACTTTTTTGAAAACTCTCAAATAATCACAACATTATGTCTGGAAATAGCATCGGAAAACTCTTTAGCGTGACCTCATTCGGCGAGAGCCATGGGGTTGCAATCGGCTGCATCATCGATGGCTGTCCGCCCGGCATGGAGTTGTCGGAGGCGGATATTCAGCCGGATCTTGATCGCCGCCGCCCCGGAACCAGCCGCCACACCACGCAGCGGCGTGAACCGGATGAGGTGCAAATCCTCTCCGGCGTCTTCGAGGGCAAGACCACCGGCACACCCATTGGCCTGATCATTCATAACCAGGATCAGCGTTCCAAAGACTACTCGGAGATCGTCGACCGTTTTCGCCCCGGGCATGCCGACTACACCTATTTGCAGAAATACGGCATTCGTGATCATCGCGGCGGCGGGCGCTCATCGGCACGTGAAACCGCCATGCGCGTTGCTGCAGGCGCAGTTGCAAAAAAGTATCTGAAAGCGTCGCTGGGCGTCGAGGTGCGTGGTTATCTGTCACGGCTCGGTCCGTTGAGACCGGATCAATTTGAGTGGCATCAGGTTTCACAAAATCCATTTTTCTTTCCGGATCAGGCAAAGATCCCCGAGCTGGAATCCTATATGGATCAGCTTAGAAAAGAGGGCAATTCAGTTGGCGCCGAGATCACGGTCGTGGCCGATGGCATCCCGCCAGGGCTCGGTGAGCCTATTTTTGATCGTCTCGATGCTGAGATCGCCCACTCCCTGATGAGCATCAATGCGGCAAAAGGCGTGGAGATCGGCGCCGGTTTTGAATCAGTCGAACAGAAGGGTACGGAACACCGTGACGAGATGACGCCGCAGGGCTTTCTCTCCAACAATGCCGGTGGCATTCTTGGCGGTATCTCCACCGGGCAGAGTATTATTGCGAAAGTCGCCTTCAAGCCGACTTCGAGCATTCGCCTCGGCGGCAGGACGGTGAATACCAAAGCCGAGGCTGTCGATGTGGTGACCAAGGGGAGGCACGACCCCTGTGTCGGCATTCGCGCTACCCCCATCGTTGAAGCGATGCTGGCGATCACCCTGATCGACCACCTGCTGCGTCACCGTGCGCAGAATGCAGGGGTCGTCCCTCCCGTGCCAGTCATTCCGGCAGCGGGTTAAATGCCTTTCAGCGGGATGCCGTACTGGCGTCTCTCTTCATTCTACTTTTTCTACTTCGCAGCACTCGGGGTGCTGGTCCCGTTCTGGGCGCTCTATCTCAAATCACTGGGCTTTTCCGCACTGCAGATCGGTGAGTTGATGGCGATCCCGATGGCGACCAAGGTTGTTGCTCCCTACCTGTGGGGTTGGCTTGGCGACTCCCTGGGACAGCGCATGCGATTGGTACGCGGCGGCGCATTTCTCTCTTTCTGCACCTTTCTGCTGGTATTCTGGTTGACCGGCTACACCGGGCTCGCGCTTGCCATGGCGCTGTTCAGTTTTTTCTGGAATGCGGTGCTGCCGCAGATCGAAGTGACCACGCTGCGTTTTCTCGGCAGCAATACGCCGCTGTACAGCCGCATAAGGGTGTGGGGTTCAGTCGGCTTTATGCTGATGGTGGTAGTGCTGGGGTTTATGGTGGATCGCTGGGGCGTAGCGATCATCCTGCCTGTGCTGGCACTGATCTATGCCGGGATCTGGCTGTCGACATTGATGATCCCTGATCAGCAGGGGCAGGAAGAGCATGACTCTACAGTTTCATTGTCAGGAATTCTGCTGCATCCTGCGGTGCTGTCGTTTTTCGCCATCTGCCTGTTGATGCAGTTCAGTCATGGCGCTTACTACACGTTCTTTTCGATCTACCTCGAAGGCGAGGGTTACACCAAGAGCATCATTGGCGGCTTGTGGGCGGTTGGGGTTGGAGCAGAGGTTGCTGTCTATATCTTTTTCATGCATAAACTGCTGCAGGCTTTCAGCTCAAAAAACCTGCTGCTATGGTGCCTGTTTCTGGCGGCATTGCGATGGGTTTTGATTGCCCTGTTCAGTGATTACCTGCTAGTGCTGATTTTTTCCCAACTGCTGCATGCAGCCACTTTTGGCGCTTTTCATTCAGTCGCTATCGATTTTGTGCATCACAAATTCCCTCAACATCTGCAAGGCAGGGGGCAGGCGCTCTACAGCAGTGTCAGTTTTGGAGTCGGGGGGACTCTCGGCAGTCTCAGCAGTGGATACCTGTGGGAATCAAGCGGCGCTACAGCCACATTTCTGATCTTTGCTGCATCTG
>JAYELV010000157.1:0-3966 GCA_034717755.1 Pseudomonadota bacterium
TAAGTTTTCAGGTTTGCTGAGCTGCTTCCAGCTCTTCCAGGGCTTGCATCCATTGCTCTTCGGTCTCGGCCAAACCGGCATCTATCTCTCCTTTCTCTTCGAGCAGCTGTTTGAGTTCCTGTTTGCGCTGTTCCTGGTAAATGCCACTGTCAGCCAGCTGCATCTGCAGTGTTTCGCTCTGCTGCTGCAGTTTCTCAACGCTTGCCTCGAGCTGCTCGGCCTTTTTTCTCAACGGACGCAGCTGTTGGCGTTGCTGCGCCTGTTGGCGTTTTAGATCCTTGCGGGAAGATGTGTTGGCGCCATGCTGTTGTTGCGACGTTTCAGCATCGCTGTTGTTGTCCCGATTGGCCAGCCAGCGGCGATAATCGTCCAGGTCTCCCTTGAAATCGAGTACTCGCTGATCATCGACCAGCCACAAATGATCACAGGTTGCGCGCAGCAGGAAGCGGTCGTGGGAGACGATCAGCATGGCTCCCTGAAACTCCTGCAGCGCCTCCACCAGCGCCTGGCGCATCTCGATGTCGAGATGGTTGGTGGGCTCGTCCAGCAATAACAGATTCGGACGTTGATAGACGATCAGCGCCAGTGCAAGGCGCGCCTTCTCTCCTCCTGAGAAGGGTGCGACTCTCTCCAGTGCGCGCTCCCCCTGGAAACCGAAGCCACCCAGGAAGTTTCTTCCCTGCTGATCGCTGATCTTCGGATTCAGCTGGCGCAGGTGTTCAAACGGTGAATGATCCGGGTTGAGCTGATCCACCTGGTGCTGGGCAAAATAGCCGATTAGGCACTCTTTGGCCTGCGTCAATTGCCCGCTGAGCACCGGCAGCATTTGCGCCAGCAGTTTGATGAGTGTCGACTTGCCTGCACCATTGGGTCCCAGCAGGCCGATCCTGTCGCCGGCATGAATATTGAGGTTCAGATTCTGAATCACCGGAGTGCTTGCTGCATAACCGGTCGCCACCTTTTCCATGGTCATGAGAGGGTCCGGGCGGTGTCGGGGCGTAAGGAATTTGAAGTGAAAGGGCGAGTCGATATGCGCCGGGGAGATCAGCTTCATGCGCTGCAGCGCTTTGAGGCGGCTCTGCGCCTGTTTTGCCTTGGTGGCCTGGGCGCGAAAGCGATCGACATACTGCTGCATGTGCGCCATTTCGCGCTGCTGCTTCTCATGTTCGGCCTGCTGATTGGCAAGACGCTCGGCGCGGACTTTTTCAAAGGCGCTGTAGTTGCCGCTGTAGAGGGTTGCCCTGTGGTGTTCGATATTGAGAATGTGTTTGCACACGGAGTCAAGAAAGTCACGGTCGTGGGAGATCAGCAGCAGAGTTCCGGGGTATTTCCGCAGCCACTCTTCGAGCCACATCACGGCATCCAGATCGAGGTGATTGGTTGGCTCGTCGAGCAGCAACAGATCCGAGCGGCACATCAGGGCGCGCGCCAGGTTCAGGCGCATGCGCCAGCCCCCGGAAAAACTGCTGACGGCCTGGCGCATCTCTTCATTCTGAAACCCCAGTCCATGCAGCAGCCTGGCGGCACGTGATTCGGCGCGGTAGCCGTCGATGGCATCAAGTTGGGCATGCAGCTCTCCCAGGCGCGCGCCATCGGTGGTGTTCTCCAGCAGTGTTTGCAACTGGCGCAGCTCCTCGTCACCATCGAGCACATAGTCGAGGGCGGAGCTCTCTGTCGCAGGTGTCTCCTGTGCGACATGCGCGGTGACCCATCCTGCGGGCAGAGAGATATCACCGGCATCGGTCGGATAATGCTGCAGTAGCAAGGCGAACAGGCTGGATTTTCCGGTGCCGTTGCGGCCTGTCAGGCCGACGTTCTGGCCGGGATGGATCGTTAGAGATGCTTCTTCAAACAGCAGTTTGACGCCACGCCGCAGGGAGACATTTTCAAATCTTATCATCTCAGACCAAGCGGGTCAGCGGGTACGACACCATCCATGAATGGCTTGTTGCGCTTCTTGTTGGTGATCTGGTAAACCATGCCCAGCCAGTTGCTGATCACGGCCTTGGCGGTGTCGCGCCAGGTGATATCGAGCATCGGCATGATCAGGGCTTCAGGAAATTCCGGCAGCGGCTGGTTGTTTTTTTGGCACAGTTCAGCACGCTCACGAAATTCATCGAGTATGGCCTGCACACGGATACTGAAATAGTTGTCGGGAAAAGGGGGGTAGCTGTGCCTCAGCCCATTGAGATAGAGCCCGACTTCACGCTTATACTCCTTGAGCAGGCTGTTGATGTCATATTCCGGATGCCCCTGAAAAAAGACCTGGCGGAACAGATCCGGGCTGACGGCGAGATGTACGCCTGCTGTTTCACTCTCGACAAGCACACGCAGGCCAGCCCCTTCAAGCTGTTGGGTGTCGATCTGGTTAAAGCGGGAGTGGGGCACATCAAAGCGGCTGTTGATCGTCTGCACCAGCGGGTGCTCGTGCATGGTGACCCGGTGTTCGAACACCCCCCAGCGTTTGAATCCGAGGTGATAGCGGTTGATGCCGTAAAAGTGTTCGACCACGGCATGTGTGGCGAGGCAGGAGCAGAGCGTCGAGGTGACATTGTCATACGCCCATGAGATCACTTCGGCCAGTGGTTCCCAGAAGCTCTCATCGGCCAGGTGTGGATGTGTCACGTTGGCGCCGGTAATAATCAGTGCATCAAGACCAAGTTCCTGAATGGTGCTGAAATCCTCGTAGTAGTCGGCAATATGCTGTGCCGCTTTTTCACCACGCGGCAGGGCATCAAGCGTAAAGGGATGGATGTGGAACTGGGCAATCAGATTGCTGCGTGCGATAAGGCGGTAGAACTGGCGTTCTGTTGCGGCCAGGGCTGCATCCGGCATCATGTTCAGCAGCCCGACATGCAGCTCGCGTATGTACTGATCCCCGGCGCGCTTACAGGAGAGTACTTCAAAGCCTTCGTTTTTGAGGCGATCAAATGTCGGCAGATTGGTGTGTGCGACCAGAGGCATCAGTGTTTCTCCCGCTCGAGTGCGTGTTCTACCAGTTGCATGAAGTCATCTTCACTATGCAGTTCAAAAACCTCTTCACTGGAGATGGTGTAGCCATACCGTGCGGCAATGGCGTCATAGCGGGGGATGCGGCTCTCAAACAGCTGCGGAAACACCCACCGGGAGAAGTCGTCCGGATCGATCATGGCGACGTAGTCGATGTGCTGTTGACGGCGATATTCGTTGAGTTGCTGCAGCAAAAATTCCGGTGGGAAATAGAGTGGCTTGGGGTCCGAAATTGCACGTTCGATAAGCCGTTGCCTGTCACTTCTGGTAGCGCGAATGTAGAGTATCAGGGTGTGTTCTGCAAGGGTTTCCATCACCACTGGAGAATTCAGTTCACACAGGCTGCCGCCTGCATCATTGATGAAATTGACATAGTCGTAGACGGTTCTGGATTTTTCGATGAAATGAGGTACATCCAGCATTGCCGCCACCTCGGCATCATGATGCAGTTGCTGACGCAGCTGGAACTCCGACAGTGACAGGCCCTGTTTGTCCGGATCACCCACCTTGCCGAGGAATGAGGAGACAGGGTGCAGATTATCAAAACTGATGTTGTTGTTGATATGGATGGAGTCAGAGCGCAGCAGGTCACGCAAAAATGGAATTTGCATCATCTTGCGTTTGATATTATCCAGAATCGGCTCATCCAGGTAGTGACTGCCGATGCGGTAGTCGCCGGAGTAGTGATACCACTGATCCCTGGGCAGCAGGGATGAGAGGCGTGTTTTCCCCACGCCGGACATGCCGAGCAGGGTGATCCTTTTTGCGGGTGAGGATTTGAACTCCTCCGGGGTCATACGCACGATCAGGCTCTCCTGATAATCAACAGCGTCTATTCTACATTAATCGATTGATAAAAAGCGCTGTGCTATATTGATTGGATTGAAGGCTCCCAGGATTGCCGCGTTCGCTGAGTCTCCTTCGCAATGACGGCATTCACACGGACTTATTGAGAAC
>JAYELV010000157.1:4066-11904 GCA_034717755.1 Pseudomonadota bacterium
GTCTATTCTACATTAATCGATTGATAAAAAGCGCTGTGCTATATTGATTGGATTGAAGGCTCCCAGGATTGCCGCGTTCGCTGAGTCTCCTTCGCAATGACGGCATTCACACGGACTTATTGAGAACTGATATTTACCTAATGAAAAGCGTTCTGCACTGGATTGTCCTTTCGTTGCTGTTCATGCTGCTGCTGTTTTGCGCCTGGAAAACCTGGGAGCAGGCGCATGCCTATGAGCGGGAGACCCTGTTTATCATTCAGCAGCTCGAGGCGGGGACACGTGTTGAGGATAGAGGCCGCCAAATCCTGGAGATGATCACCCTCGGACTCTATGAAGGCTACTCGGAGAGACTTGAAGAGCTCCATCAGCATCAGCAACTGCGACAGGCTTACGATGACTCGATCAGGATCACCAGCTTGGCTTTTTTCACTGTTGCGGCATTGTTGCTGCTGATGGTGTGGTTTTTGAATCAGAGTCTTCTGGATGTCGGTTATGCGATGCTGCTGGTTGCACTGGTCGCTTTGGCTGTTGGCCTGAGCACACCGATTTTGTCGGTCGAGGCCAGCAAGGAGCTGCCTGTGCTGGGAGAGACGGTATTTCAGTTTAAATCCAAAGGCATCCTCAGCACCATCGATGCGCTCAGGCAGAGCGGCAACCTGTGGCTGGCAGTGCTGCTGTTTGCGTTCAGTGTGATCGTGCCGCTGCTGAAGACGCTGCTGGTCGGCATCACCTGGTGGAACCATGAGCACCATCTCTCTCAAAAAGGGCTGAATCTTGGGCATCATATGGGTAAGTGGTCGATGGCGGATGTTTTCGTGGTTGCTATCCTGGTGGCCTACTTCGCCAACAGCGGTCAGGATCTTACTGAGGCCGAAGTACAGGTTGGATTGGTGTTTTTTACCTCCTATGTGGTTTTATCGCTGCTTGGAACGCAGTTGGTGACAAGAGGAATTAACAATCAGGTATTGACGGCTTCTGTGTGACGGTTTTATTACACTTCCTCCTACAGAATCTTTGCGGTATAGGTTAGAATCTAATTATATATTTAAGGAGGCTTTCCAATTGAGTGATGATCCACCCAAGCTGGGCATAAGTGATGATGATGAGATTCTGGATCAGCAGTTTATGCGTGCTGTCAGTTCGTTCGAAGGAATTATTCTCAGCCAGATCAGCACCAAGAACAGACTGGGAGCACGGCTTAACTATACTGTGCAGGCAGGCATCATTATTCTTGGTCTGATTGCGGTCTCAATTCTGGTGCTGCTGCTGGTCCTGTCATCGCAAATCAACCGGATCTCCAGTGTCGTCAGTGATATGAACATACACTTCACATCGATCTCAGAGGAGATGAA
Organism: Pseudomonadota bacterium; assembly: GCA_034717755.1. Taxonomy (GTDB): domain Bacteria; phylum Pseudomonadota; class Gammaproteobacteria; order Chromatiales; family Chromatiaceae; genus Sva-25. The sequence goes on from JAYELV010000157.1 coordinate 5,419, forward strand.
TCATATGAACAGCTATATCGATTCGATGGCGAAACGTGTTGCTCTGCTGGAGAGTATTGATACGCAGACTGATGTGATGAAGCACAGCATGAATTCCATCGTGACGGACATGAACAGCATGCAGAATGCTGTTTACGGCATCAGCGGCCACGTTAACGGTGTACGCAACAATGTCGACAATATCTCGATGACTATGAATCAAATGGATGTCGAGGTTGTGAATATGAGCCATGATATTCACAGGATGGGCAAGCCATCGAGAACCTTGAACAAGATATTCCCCTTCCCGTGATCATGCCGCAGGTACTCTATCATGAAGAGATCAATCAGCTGCAGGCAGGAGAGAGGTTATGACTGAAGATTCAAGACGCGTCTGGATCAGGGTCATTGGCCGTCTGGGACGGGAGACCCAACTGCATCTCGATGAGCGTCATCGCCACTTCCGTGTCACCGATGCGATCATTATTATCGTTTCTCTGATCATTGCCATTATTGCGATCTTCAATGTCTACTATATCTACGTTCTGTCACAGGGGTTTAACGGTATCGTCGATAATATGGATTCCATGCATGAGCATCTGGTCGTGGTTAACGAGGATATGATCTCAATTACTGACAAGATGGAAATCTTTACAGGTCATATGGAGCACATGGACAAAATCGAACAAAATATGAGTTCCCTGACAGATTCCATGAGCAGTGTGACGGGGTCCATGCACAATATTACCGGCAGCATAGGTCTCATGGATCAGGAGATGGAGTTGATGAGCGCCGGGATGAGTAATATCGAATATCGTTCCGGCAACATGGCCGGCAGCGTCAGCGTAATGCGAGAGAATACCCGCCAGATGGCGCGGCCGATGAAGATGATGCCGTAAAGCTTTCGTGTTAGCCCCTGCTCTTCGCGGCCAGAAGGCCGCTCCCACGAGGAGAGCGAACTCCTAATCAGGCTCGGCTTTCTGGCGTCGATGCAGCAACTCTTTGACTGCCAGTTTGGGATCCAGACCTTCGTAGAGAATGCGGTAGACCTGGTGAGTGATCGGCATATCCACGCCTAACTCCTGCGCCATCATCCTGGTCTCCCTGGCGGTATGCACGCCTTCCACCACCTGTCCTATCTCCTGTTGCGCCTGCTCAACCTTGAGGCCTTTGGCCAGCGCCAGGCCCATGCGCCGATTACGCGACTTGTCATCGGTGCAGGTGAGTGTCAAATCGCCGAGGCCGGTCAGTCCCATGAAGGTATTTGTATGTGCTCCCAGCGCCTTGCCGAAGCGGGTGATTTCAGCCAGGCCCCGTGTGATCAGGGCGGCGCGGGCATTGGCGCCAAATCCAAGGCCATCGGACATGCCGGCTGCAATCGCCATGATATTTTTTATGGCGCCGCCAACCTGCACGCCAATCAGGTCATTGCTGGTATAGGCTCTGAAGGTGTCACTTTGCAGTGCTGTTGCGAGGCGCTTTGCATAGAGATCGCTGCTGGCGGCGACGGTGATTGCTGTTGGCAGGCCCTGCGCCACTTCGATGGCGAAAGTCGGACCGGAGAGCACGGCAAGTTCAGCGTGTGGAAAAACATCATGTGCAACCAGGCTCAGGGGACGCCGGCTTTGCGGGTCGAAGCCCTTGGTTGCCCAACAGATGCTTTTGGGTGTACGGATTGCGGCGATCTGATTCAGCACGGTGCGAAAAGCGTGGCTGGGAACCACGATCAGGATTTCATCGCTGCTGTCGAGAACCTTTTGCAGTGATGGTTGCGGCTGCAATTTGTCAGGGAAGGGGATTCCGGGTAGGAAATGGCTGTTTTCACGCTGCTGCCGGAGCGCAAGAATCTCTTCGTCGCGCCCCCACAGATTGACCTCGATGCCGTTTCTTGCCAGCAGTATAGCGAGCGCAGTCCCCCAGGAACCGGCGCCGAGAACTGCAATCGATTTAATGCTTTGCTTCACTGCCGGCTTGCTGTTGGGCCTGCTGCTGGGCAAAGATGGCCTCAAAGTTGACGGGCGCCAGCAGCAGTTGCGGAAAGCTGCCGCGATTGACAAGATCGGATACCGTTTCGCGGGCGTACGGGAACAGGATGTTCGGGCAGGTGATGCCGATCACCGCATTCATCTGCTCATCGGGAACACCAACGATATTGAAAATGCCTCCCTGATGGACTTCCGCCAGAAAGGCGGTTTTGCCGCCGCTTTTTACGGTAACAGTGACTGTCAGTACGACTTCAAAATTGTCGTCGTCCAGCTTCTGCATCTCGGTGTTGAGTTGCAAATCCATTTCCGGTTTCCACTCGCCCAGAAACATGGACGGTGAGTTCGGAGTCTCGAAGGAGATGTCTTTACAGTAGATGCGCTGTAGTTTGAACATGGCTTCCTGTGCCGGCGCTTGTGCGGGTGCTTTGTTTTCAGTCTCTTTATTTTCGCTCATGATGGCTGTTATTTCTCTTTGGAGAGGGGCAGGTTGGCGCTTTGCCAGGCCATGATGCCGCCTTTCAGGTTGTAAGTCTGTTCAAATCCGGATTTACGCAGGTCGCGACAGGCGGCCTGACTCTGGCTGCCCGAGCGGCAGCTGACAATCACGGGTTTGCTCTTGTGTTTTTCGAGTTGCTGGATCTGGTTTTTAAAGCCGTTGATAGGGATATTGATCGAGTTGACGATATGTCCCTTGCTGAAGTCCGCCATAGGGCGCACGTCAACCACCACGGCATCATCGCGATTGATCATCTGGGTCGCCATCTGCGGAGCGATGTTGAGCTTCCCTCCGCCGTATGCTGTTTGGAAGGCGAGCATACCGAGGATGGCAAAAAAAGCGATAACCAGCAAGGCGTGATTGCCGGAAAATTCGATGAGTTGTTCCATGGGGTCTCTTGTAAAACTAAAACGATTAAGCGTTGGTGGTGCAAAAAACTGCGCGCATCATGCTAATGAGTTGCAGTAAGCGTGGATCACCAATTTTGTAATAGACGCGGTTGGCGTCTTTTCGGGTTGAGAGTATATCCTTATCGCGCAGAATTGCCAGATGCTGGGAGATATTACTTTGCGATGTGCCGACAATTTCAACAATGTCCTGAACGCTGACCTCTTTCTCTCCCAGGGCACAGAGAATTTTCAATCGCAACGGATGGGACATCGCCTTGAGTGCACGGGATGCGCGTTCGATGTCGGATTCATTTGAGAGGAGACTGCCCCCGGGGTCAGTTTGAACCTGGTTCATGCTTGTTTCAACTCCATTTAGTCTGTTTCGATGCCTGTTTTCATTCATCTGGTGAATGATCTTTTTAATTATTTTTTAATTGTATTGAGATGGTGTTTTTGTGACTGCTCGGATGCAGTCTACCCTATATTAGAGGATTAGGGTATACGAAAATGCAGCGGATAGATGGAAAATATCAGGTTGGGGAGATTATCTTTCAGGCAGTTTCATAGAGATATCATAGAGATCTCTTTCCGGATGATAGGAGGATAATGATAAACTTAGCGTTTAGAGTAGTAACTTCTCAATGAATCCCGTGCTGGAAGCAGGGTCGGGAGTCTGCTTTTCAGGGCTGTATAAAACAGGGATGTTTTATCAGAGCATACAGGGATGTATTCACGCGTCCCTGAAAGGCTGATCCCGACCCTGCGCAAACTCGAACAATGCACGGACTTTTTGAGATGTTACTTAGAGTATCTCTTTTCAAAATTTTCCACTCTCCAATATGTTTTTTCAGCGCAGTCCCGCCGGAATGAGAAATTGAGCACAACAACACGACCAATACCAGCCGTATTACTCATTCTCGATGGCTGGGGCCTGAGCGATGAGACACAGGATAATGCGATTGCGCTGGCATCTACTCCGGTGATGGATCGATTGTGGGAAGAGTGTCCGCACACAACGATTAAGACCTCCGGTGCGGCAGTGGGGTTACCCGCCGGACAGATGGGTAACTCAGAGGTTGGTCACCTCAATATTGGCGCCGGCCGCGTTGTCTACCAGGAGTTTACCCGCGTTAGCCGTGCAATTCGCACCGGTTCTTTCTTTAGCAACCACACGCTTACCGATGCTGTCGATGCAGCGATTTCCAAACAGTCTGCGGTGCATATCGTCGGGCTGCTCTCCGATGGCGGCGTGCACAGCCATGAAAAGCATATCCATGCGGTCGTCAAACTTGCAGTAGAGCGCGGTGCGCAAAAGGTTTACGTGCATGCGTTTCTGGATGGCAGGGATACGCAGCCCAAGAGCGCTCACCGCTCGCTCGAAGAGTTGAACAGTGTATTTCGACAACTTGGCGGTGGCAGCCTGGCCGGTATCATCGGGCGTTTCTATGCGATGGATCGTGACAGCCGCTGGGATCGTGTCAAGGAGGCCTATGACATGATGACACTGGGGCGGGCGCCGCACACGGCGAGTGATGCCTTTAGCGCACTTGAGATGGCATATGCGCGGGGAGAGAGTGACGAGTTCGTACGCGCGACAGTGATTCTGCAGGAGGATGGAGAGCCTGTCAGGATGCAGGACAATGATGTCATCATCTCCATGAATTATCGCTCGGATCGTGCGCGTGAAATTACGCGTCCCTTCATCGAAGAGGATTTTAACGAGTTTGAACGTGAGTCGAAGCCGGAATTATCGACTTTCGTCACCCTTACGGAATATAAACATTCATTTCATCTCCCTGTCGCCTTCCCGCCGGAAAAACTGCCCAACGGCTTGGGAGAGTATCTTTCCAACCTGGGAATGCGCCAGCTGCGTATTGCCGAAACAGAAAAATACGCGCATGTAACCTTTTTCTTTAATGGTGGTACGGATCAGGCGAGTGAAGGTGAAGAACGTATTTTGATTCCATCTCCACGGGTCAAGACCTATGACCTCAAACCTGAGATGAGTGCGTTTGAATTGACCGATGCACTGATTGACGCCATCGAAAGCCAACAGTTCGATGTGATTATCTGCAACTATGCCAATACCGACATGGTTGGCCACACTGGCAAGCTGGATGCCGCTATCAAGGCGGTCGAGGCGGTTGATACATGTCTGCAGAGGGTGGTTGCCGCTCTGCACAGTGTTGGCGGTGAAGCCTTGATTACCGCCGATCACGGTAATGCGGAAAAAATGCTGAATCGTGAATCTGGCCAGGCTTTTACCGCGCATACGACCAATCCTGTGCCACTGATCTATGTGGGCAGGCAGCAAAGATCTTTTTTGCACAATGGCGCACTGAGTGATCTGGCGCCAACCCTGCTGCATATCATGGGACTCGAACAACCCTCGGAGATGACCGGCAGGTCGCTGCTGGTTGAACAGGATGAGGATGAGCCTGTTGGCTGAAATGCGGGGTAAACTGGGGGTCACGCTTGCAGCCGCAATAGTGCTGATGGGCGTCGCCGCCCTCATCTATTGGCTATTTGCTGAAAGTGACGCCGATAAAAGAGAGCGCCTGCGCCTGGAGATGGGAGAACTGACAGCTGAGTTGCAGTCGGCTCATAAAGCAAAAGACAGGGAGAGCAGGGAGCTTGCCGGGGTCGAGGTAAAAGTCAGCAAGCTGGCTGCAAAATTGCACAACACTGAACTCAAAACCGAAAAGGTGGTAAAGCGGCTGAATGCGCTCATGACAGATCTACAGCCTATTGAAGAGCGTCTTGCTACGCAGCGGAAACTGCTCAATCAGCAGGTGAGATCGAGTTTTTTGATGGGGCGGCAGCAACAGTTAAGGTTGATGCTCAGTCTTGATGATCCATCAAGAGTCAGCCGCATAGCAACATATTATAGATATCTCATTCGTGCACGCTCGCAGGTTATCAGGGATGTGCGACAGACCTTTCATCAGTTGCTGGAAACCGGGCGCAAGATTCGTGCCGAAGAGCAGCGTTTGCAGGCGCTAAAATCCGAGCAGTCACAACTGCTGAGTTCGCTGCATGAAACGCGTGATGCCCGCCAGCAGGCATTGGCCCGTTGGAGTGAGAAAATCAGGACAGCGGATGAGCGCCTGAAGATCGTGCAGGAGGATGCACTGCAGCTGGGTCTGCTGACACAGCGCCTGACGCAGCGATCCACTGAGCAGTCGCCAGATACCAGCGCTGCAGATACAGCTCAAGAGGCTGCTTCCAGCGCACAGGCGCCACAGCAGCGGATCTCTTTTTCGTCCAGCCGGGGAAAGCTTCCCTGGCCTCTCAGTGGAAAACGGATACGCAATTTCGGGGAGTTGATTGTCGGTGATGTCCGTCATACGGGGATGGTGATAAGGGCCAGCAAGGGATCGCAGGTGCAGGCAGTCTATGCTGGTGAGGTGGTGTTTGCAGACTGGCTGCGCGGCTATGGATTGCTCATAATTATTGATCATGGTGATGGCTTTATGAGCCTGTATGGTTACAATCAGAGTCTGCTGAAATCTGTTGGTGACCATGTCAACGTCGGTGATGTGATAACGCTCTCCGGTGAGAGTGGTGGACAACAGCAGGCCTCGCTCTATTTTGCGATTCGCAAAGGGGTGAAGGCCTTCGATCCGGTGCGCTGGTG
>JAYELV010000157.1:12004-14509 GCA_034717755.1 Pseudomonadota bacterium
AGCAGGCCTCGCTCTATTTTGCGATTCGCAAAGGGGTGAAGGCCTTCGATCCGGTGCGCTGGTGCGTGCGTACAGAAGGCAAAAATGTCGGCTAATCCTGTGTTTAATGCGAGCTGAACAAACAAATCTATTACGCGATATTGTAACTTTGCAATAATCCCGTGCAGTAGTAGGATTTACGCAGGGTCAGGACCAGCTTTTCAGGGACGCGTGAATACATCCATGTAAGCTCTGATAAAACATCCTTGTTTTATACAGCCCTGAAAAGCAAGTCCCAACCCTGCTTTTCTGCACGGAGTTATTGAGAAATAACGCGATATTGACGTAACTTGATGAAACATCCGGACTTAATTATGAAATTTATAGCGGGATCAGAACTACGATTCACGATACATGAAAAAACCAGAGTTTCTCGCAAAGCTTCCGCGTCCTGCTCACGCCCCTCACCTACGATCCCTGTAGGTGAAGGAGCAAAGCACGCCAGGAAAAACCTTTGCATTTTTGCGTCTTTACGAGAGTCATTATTCATGTACGACTCATTTTTAAAGATGTTGGCTACCCCGCAAACACTGGTCATTTCTCTTCTTATACTGCTTCTCAGCCTCTCCTCCATGACGCAGGCCAGAGAGCCTGTGCAAGGTGAAGTTGGAGAGCAGCTCGACGAGCAGTTCAAGCAGCATCCCAAAGATCTGAAGAGTGATCAGAGCGGTGATGAAACTCATGATGAGACCCTGCCGGCGAAGCCGCAACAGGAGGAGAGCGGGGATAAGCAGCAGGAGGAAGAGAGTCACAAGAACAGTGAAGAGAACAGTGAAGGGAAGGCTGATACAGAGAAGAGTGCTGAAGAGGAGAAAAAGCCGCGCACCCCACTGGAAACACTACGCCTCTTCGCCGAAGCCTATAGTCGTATCAAGCAGAACTACGTGGAATCCGTTGAAGATAAAGAGCTGGTCGAACATGCGATTCGCGGCATGCTGGAAGGACTGGATCCCCATTCGGACTTTCTCATGGGTGATGATTATCTTGATCTCAAGGAGTCGACGCATGGAGAGTTCGGCGGGCTTGGTATCGAGGTGGGAACAGAGAATGGATTCATCAAGGTTATTGCACCGATGGATGACACCCCGGCATACAAGGCCGGAGTCAAGGCGGGTGATTTGATTATTCGTCTGGATGAAAAACCGGTGAAGGGGATGTCGCTGAGCAAAGCGGTCAAGTTGATGCGCGGCAAACCCGGCACACAGCTGATTTTAACGATACTGCGTGACGGAGAGGAGCAGCCCCTGGAGATCACGGTGGTGCGTGATGTCATCCATGTGGTGAGCGTGAAATCCCGTCTTCTGGAGGAAAAATTCGGTTATATCCGCATCTCCAACTTTCAAATTGCAACCGCCAGAAACCTTCTTGAGAAAATCGAAAAATTACAACAGCAGGCGGATGGTAACCTGCAGGGACTGATACTGGATTTACGCAACAACCCCGGAGGCGTATTGACAGCTGCAGTCGCTGTCAGTGATGCTTTTCTGGATCATGGCCTGATTGTCTATACCGAGGGAAGAACTGCGGATTCAAAAATCACATACAGCGCCACCGCGAATGATATTCTCGATGGGGCGCCAATCGTGGTGCTGGTCAATGAAGGCTCTGCTTCGGCATCCGAGATCGTGGCGGGCGCTCTTCAGGACCATCGGCGTGCTGTACTCATAGGGCAGCAGACTTTCGGCAAGGGATCTGTGCAAACTGTGGTTCCTGTCATGGGCGGTGCCGCAATAAAGCTCACCACGGCCCGCTACTTCACGCCGCACGGGCGCTCCATTCAGGCGGAAGGGATCAAGCCTGATATCGAACTGGCCCCGGTTTCGATCGAACTGAGTAAAAAAATTAGCGCACATTCTCTCACGGAGAAGGATCTCAGCGGCCATCTTGAAAATGGAAATGGCGGCAATGGAGAGCATGGGAAATCTGGGGAGCATGATGCTGAAGCCACTAAGGATCAGCCATCCGCCGATGAAAAACAGGAGAGTCCTGAAAGTCCTGTGGGTGATGACGCACCTAAGTCAGACGATGAAGAAGCAGAGAGCCTGGACGAGAAATTAGAGGGTAAATCAGAGGGTAAATCAGACGAAGAGTCGGACAATAAGAAGGCGTCTCAGGAGAAGGTCCTGATATCGGAGGATTATGCGCTGAGTGAAGCATTGAATCTGCTCAAGGGCATGTCCATCTTTCTTCAGGCGCCTGCCGATAAAAAGCAGCAGCTGGAGAAGCAGCAAAAAGATGAACAGAAGGATATAAAGCAGGAGCAGGCGAAATGAAAAAAGTGTTGCTTCCCCTGGCGCAGGGGTGCGAGGAGCTTGAAGCTGTCACCATTATCGATTTGCTGCGTCGCGCCGGAATCGAGGTGGTCACAGCGGGCCTGGATGAGCAGACGGTCATTGCAAGCCGTGGAGTACGCCTGCTTGCCGATGTGCAGCTCGATGATGTGATGGATCAGCAGTTCGACATGCT
>JAYELV010000158.1:0-3779 GCA_034717755.1 Pseudomonadota bacterium
TCACTACCCCGCCATGCGATGCGGCCGGTGCCGGAGACGATGGTGAGGTTGCCCTTGACGAGCAACGGGCCATCCGGCAATGGCTTGATGCTGAGTTTGCCGCCTATTTCGCTTGATATGGAACCTGTCTCGCCCACTGATCCGTAGTCGCTGAAGCCTGCCTTCTGGTGGCTGTTATCACAGAAAGGCTTGTTAGCGGATTCACCGCAGCGGCACAGGGCAACGCGAAATTTTATCCCCGGCATATCTTGCGGTGCTCCCTCCAGATCAAGGTCGCCACAGAAGAAGAGCGGACCATTGCAGGAGACGACAACGCTGTTTTCGGCAGCAGGCTCCTCCGGTTTGTCTTCTTTGTCAACGTAGCTCAATGCACCTGTCGGGCAGCGTGAGACAATTTCGCGCACTTCCTCTTTGGAACTGATGTCCGGAGTACACCAGGGATCACGTCCCATGACAAACAGGTCGCCTTTGGCAATGCCGCACTCGGTGATATGTATGCATAGACGGCCGTCCCACTGGACATCGATCTCACTACCGGGGTACTGCTGTAATTTTGCTTGCTTGTCACTCATGGTGAATCCTCAATTGGTGCTTGTTATATGGGATGTGAGAATCAGGGTAGATATCCAATTGAGATATGTCAATATTATTGGGGTGCTCTCCCGGAAAATTACTTGTAGACGACGTCTGAAATGCTGGCACAATACAGGATAACTTTTTGATCAATCATTAAACAGAGTAGAGACATGATAAAAAAACTAGGTGCTGAATTTATTGGTACATTCTGGCTGGTGCTGGGCGGCTGCGGAAGCGCGGTGCTGGCGGCGGGTGTGGCCGATGTGGGTATTGGCTGGCTGGGGGTCTCACTGGCATTCGGCCTGACCGTGATGACCATGGCCTTTGCCATCGGCCATATCTCGGGCTGCCACCTCAATCCGGCGGTCTCATTCGGCCTGTGGATGGGCGGCCGCTTCCCTGCTGCTGAACTGGGACCCTATATTGCCGCCCAGGTAGCCGGTGGTATCGCTGGTGCAGCAATACTCTATGTGATTGCCAGCGGGCAGGCTGGATTCGATGTTGCAGCTAGCGGCTTTGCTTCAAATGGTTTTGGCGAGCATTCACCCGGCGGTTACAGCATGACAGCCGCGCTGGTGACAGAGGTGGTGATGACCTTCATGTTCCTGATCATTATTCTGGGAGCCACCGACAAGCGCTCGCCTGCTGGTTTTGCACCCATCGCCATCGGCCTGGGACTGACCCTGATTCACCTGATCAGTATTCCTGTCACCAATACCTCGGTAAATCCGGCGCGTAGTACAGGTGTGGCGATTTTTCAGGGCGACTGGGCCTTGACGCAGCTGTGGCTCTTCTGGGTAGCACCTATAGCCGGTGCACTGCTGGCGGGTGTCGTCTACCGCTGGCTGGGAAGTGAAGAGCAGGCATGAAGCATTGATTGGTTCATCCCTCAGTCCGTAGGATGTGGTGAGCTTGCGAGCCGCATCAATCGCGCGACAGATGTGGTTCGCTTCACTCATCACATCCTCAAAAGTACGAAATTATTGAGAGAATGGCATTCATTATGACAGCACTCGATTCAATCAACGACCTCAAGGAGCGCATGTCGCGCTCCATCATCGGTCAGCAGCAGGTGGTGGAGCGTTTGCTGATGGGCCTGCTGGCCAACGGCAACCTGCTTGTCGAGGGACTCCCCGGTCTGGCCAAGACCCGAGCCATCAAGGCATTGGCGGATAACCTGGAGGCGGATTTCTCGCGCATCCAGTTCACACCGGATCTTCTGCCTGCCGATATTACCGGCGCAGAGATCTACCTTGGCGAGGATGCCGCCAAGCGTTTTGAATTTCAGCCGGGTCCGATATTCGCCAACCTGGTGCTGGCCGATGAGATCAACCGGGCGCCCGCCAAGGTGCAGTCTGCACTGCTGGAGGCAATGGAGGAGCGGCAGGTGACGGTCGCCGGCGCGACGCACAAGATGGCCGACCTGTTCATGGTGATGGCAACCCAGAACCCTATCGAGCAGGAGGGCACCTACCCGCTGCCGGAAGCACAGATGGATCGCTTCCTGATGCATATCAATATTACCTACCCGGATGATGCCTCCGAGCAGGCGATCATCCGCCTGGTGAGGCAGGAGAGAGGCGACAAGTCCAAACCGGCGCCGCAGCCCATTCCGCAGCAGGCTGTGTTCGACGCCCGCATGGAAATTCAGGGCATCGAAGTTTCCGACGCCATGGAAAAGTATATGGTGGCCCTGATTGCCGCTACACGCCGCCCGGCGGAATTCAGCGAGGATCTGGCGCGCTGGATACAGGTCGGCGGCAGTCCAAGAGCTTCGCTGGCGCTGGACCAGGTAGCACGCACCCATGCCTGGATGTATCAACAGCGTGCGGTTTCACCGGATGATATCCGCGCTATTGTTCATGATTGCCTGCGCCATCGTTTGATCCTCAGCTACGAAGCCAATGCCGACGGCATATCCGCAGATCAGGTGATCGATGAGATTGTGAAGCTGGTCGCTGTAGCCTGAGCAGGATCGTGGCGCACGCATCGGTTTTTCCATCTCTCCATCCAGCCAAACAGGAGCTGGACGGCAGGGTCTATGTTGATCTTGCCAGGCTGACGAGCCTGCAATACAAGGCCAAAGATTTCTCCTTCCTGCCCGGCCAGCCGGTGCACAGCATTCTCAATGGGCGATATGCATCGCGAATGCGTGGGCGCGGCCTGAACTTTGAGGAGATCCGTCAATACCGTCCGGGAGATGATGTCCGCAGCATCGACTGGAAAGTCACCGCCCGCATGCGACAGCCCCATTGCCGGGTCTATACCGAGGAGCGCGACCGGCCCGTGCTGATGCTGGTGGATCAGCGCATCGAGATGTTTTTCGGCACGCAACTCTATATGAAATCCGTGATTGCGGCCGAGGCCGCCGCATTGAGCGCCTGGCGTGTCCAGTCGGTGGGTGACCGCATCGGAGCGCTGATATTTGATGACAGGCAGGTGGATGAGATTCGACCGGAGCGCAGCCGGGAATCGGTGATGCGTATCCTCAACAGCATAACCCGCTTCAACCAGGCGATGAGAGCGGATGCAGATGTTAACCCCAATGAGGGGATGCTCAACGAGGTGCTGGAGTCAGCGCTGCGGCTGGCCGGACATGACTACCTTATAGTGATCATCAGTGATTTCTTTGGCGCTGACGATGAGACAAAAAAAATGCTCAAGCAGCTGGCAGCCCACAATGATGTGCTGGGCGTGCTGGTTTATGATCCCAGTGCAACCAATCTGCCGGGCAGCGATGATCTGGTGATCACCGATGGCCGCCTGCAGGCGCAGCTCTCGCTGGGGAAAGAGAGCATACGCCAAAGTGTGGAATCTTTTACCAGCGGACGCATCGCCTCTCTGCTGGCCTGGCGCGCGGAGATCGGCGTGCCCATGCTGCCGTTGAGCAGCGGCGAGGAGGTGGCGCCGCAGGTGCAGAAGTTATTTGGTATCAGGCGCGGCTAATGGAAGCAGACCCTTACACTCTGGATAATCTGCATGACATCGTTGAGCCTGCCGCTATCTCCTGGTGGCCTCCTGCAGCAGGTTTCTGGATCCTGTTGGCGCTACTGCTGGTGTGGATGACAGCAGTTGCTCTGCGTATATGGATTCGCTATAAACAAAACAGCTATCGCCGCGAAGCGCTGGTGCTGTTGAAACAGATCGAGCCCGGGCTGCAGCTTGCACAAAGCCGGGGTCAGGCATTGGCTGAAGTGGCGCTG
>JAYELV010000159.1:0-3770 GCA_034717755.1 Pseudomonadota bacterium
CACATCTGAATCAGGATCAGAACCGACTATGCTCGCCTGCAGACGCTCACCGTTATGCAACACCACTTCGATGCTATCCGCCCCCCGCACCACATGGCTGCTCGTCACGACATGCCCTTTTGCGTCCAGGATAACTCCGGAGCCGCGATTCTCCTGATGCCGGTCGCGATCAAAACGCATGTGCGACGGGGCATTCGAGTGCGGCGAAAACCGCCGCCCCGGCACTCTTCTGGCAAAGACATTGACCACCGCCGGTGCTGCGTGCTCGACAGCATCTGCATAGGAGACGGGCTGTAAAGCCTTCGCCCCCGATGCATGCGCAGATGAGAAAAAAAAGTGCGGCGGTGATTGCGGCATCGCCATTGCAATAACACAGGCGACCAGAAAAAGGGGGGCAGAAAATTGATTTCGCATATACTGCATCTATTGTTCAAAATAACAGCGCTATCATAGCGGCTCGCAAACAAATGATCCAAATTCATACACTGGAGAGCTGGTGTAATCAGCAGCTCCAGCCTGAGAATTTTTCTGATTACTGCCCCAACGGCATACAGGTTGAAGGCAGCAGAGAGATACAGCGCCTTGCCAGCGGCGTTACAGCGTGCCAGGCACTGCTGGATGCGGCCATAGAGTGGGACGCCGATGCCATCCTGGTCCACCATGGCTACTTCTGGAAGGGAGAACCGCAGCCTCTGACCGGCATCAAGGGGAAGCGCATCCGCACCCTCATGAAAAACGACATGACATTGTTCGCCTATCATCTTCCGCTCGATGCACACCCCCTGTTCGGCAACAATGCACAACTGGGGAAGCGCCTGCAACTGCGCAATGCAGCAGCCATCGATTCAAGCGATGGACTGCTGTGGAGTGCCGGGTTCGAGCATCCGGTGACGCCCCGACAGCTCTCGGAAATTATCACACAGGCCCTTGAGCGTGAGCCTCTGCACATCACCGCAGGGAAACAGCAGATCCAGCGTATTGGCTGGTGTACCGGGGGCGCACAACACTATATTGAGCAGGCCGCAGACCTCGGCCTGGACGCCTTCATCAGTGGAGAGATCTCGGAATCAACCGTGCATACTGCACGTGAACGAAATATTCACTATTATGCAGCAGGCCACCATGCCAGCGAACGCTATGGCGTGCAGGCGCTGGGTGACGCCATTGCATCGGAATTCGGCATCAGCCACCGTTATATCGAGATCGACAACCCTGCGTGATGTGGCGTCAATGCTTTACACTCTACCTCTTCCTGCTTTTATCCACCCTCTCTCAGTACAGTTTTGGAGGAGAGAAAACATCACAGATGCAAGCAGCCAGCTGGCAGAATAAAGCGCAACAGCGTATCAAACTGCGTTTCAAACAGGCGCAAGCAGCCTGGCCGCCGAAGAAAATTGTACTATTGGCGCTGAAGCAGGAGCGTCGGCTCGAACTCTGGGCCTCGCTACACGACAAGTGGTTCCTGATTCACATCTATCCCATCCTGGGAGCCAGTGGAACGGCCGGGCCCAAGCTGCGCCAGGGTGACAAACAGGTTCCTGAAGGCAGCTACAATATCTTGTGGCTCAATCCGAAGAGCCGCTTTCACCTCTCCATGAAACTCGACTACCCGAATGCGGAAGATCGCAAGCATGCCCGCAAAGAGGGACGCAAAGATCCCGGAGGCGATATCTTCATTCATGGAAAGGATGTCTCTATCGGCTGCATTGCAATCGGTGACCCGGCCATCGAGGAGCTCTACACCCTGGTTCAGCGCACAGGCGTCAAACAGGTGAGCGTCTACATCGTCCCGACAGACCCGAGACAACGCCCCTTGTCCGCACCTCCGCAGGCCCCCGCATGGCTCGATGCAAGGTATCAGCAATTAAACCAAATATTCCAGCAGTTCCAATAATACTCAGTCCTCACTACTCAGTCCTCAGTCCTCACTACTCGTCTTTATCCCCAGCTCATCCCAAATACTGTCAACACGCGCTTTGACCGCAGCATCCATCTCGATTGGCACGCCCCACTCCCTGTCAGTCTCTCCTTTCCACTTGTTGGTGGCGTCAAAGCCAACCTTGGAGCCGAGCCCAGAGACAGGCGAGGCAAAATCGAGGTAATCGATGGGAGTATTTTCAACCAGTGTCATATCCCGCACCGGATCCATGCGCGTGGTCATGGCCCAGATCACATCATCCCAATTGCGTACATCGACATCGTCATCCGTGACGATGACGAACTTGGTATACATGAACTGCCGCAGAAATGACCACACGCCAAACATCACCCGCTTGGCATGTCCGGGATACTCTTTTTTCATACTCACCACGGCCATGCGATATGAGCACCCCTCAGGCGGCAGATAAAAATCAGTGATCTCCGGAAACTGTTTCTGCAGGATTGGCACAAACACCTCGTTTAGCGCCACCCCGAGAATTGCCGGCTCATCCGGAGGACGTCCTGTATAGGTGCTGTGATAGATAGGATCCGAACGCATGCTAATACGATCGATGGTGAGCACCGGAAAACTCTCAACCTCGTTGTAATAGCCGGTGTGATCCCCAAATGGCCCTTCTGCAGCCATATCATCGGCATGCAGATGACCTTCGAGAATGATCTCAGCGCTGGCGGGCACCTGCAACTCATTGCCAATACTCTGCGTGACCTCCGTGCGACTGCCGCGCAGCAACCCGGCGAAAGCATATTCAGAGAGTGAGTCAGGAACAGGAGTTACAGCACCCAGGATCGTTGCCGGATCCGCCCCCAGCGCCACAGAGATGGGAAAAGGCTCGCCCGGGTGTTTCTGCTGCCAGTCACGATAATCGAGCGCTCCGCCGCGGTGCGCCAGCCAGCGCATGATGACGCGATTGCGCCCAAGCACCTGCATGCGGTAAATACCCAGGTTCTGACGGGATTTTCGCGGCCCACGTGTCACCACCAGACCCCATGTGATCAAGGGCGCGGCATCTCCCGGCCAACAGGTCTGCACGGGTATTGTTGACAGGTCAACATCTTCACCCTCGAATACAGTCTGCTGGCAGGGGGCGTTTTTGATTTTTTTCGGCGCCATATCCAGCACCTTTTTAAATACCGGTAATTTTTCCCAGGCGTCGCGCACTCCTTTTGGCGGCTCAGGCTGCTTCAGTTGCGCCAGCAGTTCGCCAACCTCTCTCAATGCTTCGACAGACTCCTCCCCCATGCCCATGGCGACACGCCTGGTGGTGCCAAATAGATTTCCCAGCAGAGGCATGTCCGAGCCTTTGACATTCTCAAACAGAAGCGCCGGTCCACCTGCTTTGAGAGTACGATCACAGATCTCCGTAACCTCCAGATAGGGGTCAACTTCAGCCTGGATACGTTTAAGTTCGCCGCTCTGTTCAAGCTGCCGGATAAAGTCTCTGAGATCTTTATATTGCATAATTTCAAATAATTTTGTAATTAATTCGCATTTATCATGTCTAAATGTACAAGGGCGGGCATTTATCCCGTTCTTTGACCAACAACCCAGGAGAAACAGCCATGAAAACCATACTTGCAGCAACCTTGATGCTTGTCGCTACTACAGCAACTGCTGACTGGGAGGATGTCTTCAAAAACCCCGATCTTACGGCAAATTATCAGGGTTATACGACAACTTCCACTGTTTCTGTCGATCCCGTTGCAGAAACTTATGCAGGAAACAGTGACCTTTTTGCAGGCGATGAGATTGGACATTTCATGCCGTCACACACGCCCTCATCACTTGATGCAATCGGTCGTAAAAACCCCGATCTGGATTGTGGATGCAT
>JAYELV010000160.1:0-14311 GCA_034717755.1 Pseudomonadota bacterium
TCGGGAGTCTGCTTTTCAGGGCTGTAGAAAACAGGGATGTTTTCTCAGAGCTTACATGGACGTATTCACGCGTCCCTGAAAGGCTGATCCCTACCCTGCGCAGACTCGAATAATGCACAGACTTTTTAAGAAGTTACACGAAGATAATGTAAGTTCTCAATAATTCTGTGAATTTCGCGGTCAGAAGACCGCTCCCACAGTTCATTGCGGCATCAAATGTGGGAGTGGGCTTCTGACCACGATACAAATGCGATAGCATTTTTATTCACATGCACGGGATTATTGAGAAGTCACAAGATAATTTACTCTCCAGTTGATTCTTCATGCTCTTCATGTGCTTCGTGGTGAGTATCTCTCCACATTTGGAATAGCTGGTATCATGTCCCATCCTCTGTTCACCCTCGGTCTCTAAAGCACAACATGCACATCCACATTCTCGGTATTTGCGGAACCTTCATGGGCGGCATCGCCCTGCTGGCACGACAGGCCGGCCATAGAGTCACCGGCTCTGACGCCAGTGTCTACCCCCCCATGAGCACCCAGCTCGAAGAGGCCGGAATCAGGCTGATGGAGGGCTATGAACCCGGACATCTACAGCCTGCACCTGACATGGTGGTAGTAGGCAATGCTATGTCGCGGGGTAATCCGGCGGTGGAATATATGCTCGACAATGGCCTGCCATACACTTCCGGACCACAATGGCTGTCAGAACATATTTTGCAAGATCGCTGGGTGCTGGCGGCTTCCGGAACCCACGGTAAAACCACCACCGCCGCGATGCTGGCATGGATTCTTGAGGATGCAGGCATGTCTCCGGGTTTTCTGATCGGCGGCATCCCGAAAAATTTTGGTCTCTCAGCGCGCACTGGTGACTCACCTTTTTTCGTAGTCGAAGCAGACGAATACGACAGCGCATTTTTCGACAAGCGCTCCAAGTTCGTACACTACCGCCCGCGCACCCTGATACTCAACAACCTTGAGTTCGATCACGCCGATATCTTTGATGACCTTGCCATGATCCAGCGCCAGTTTCATCACCTGGTGCGCATCATTCCAGGCAACGGCCTGCTGATCGCTCCGGCCGATGATGTACCCCTGCAGGAAGTGCTGGAGATGGGGAGATGGACTCCACTGGAAACACTGGGGCCCGGTGGCCAGTGGCAGGCTGAACTGCTGCATCAGGACGGCAGCGCATTCAGGGTATTACTGAAGGGAGATGATTGCGGAACAGTCAACTGGAGCTTGACCGGAGACCACAATGTGCGCAATGCGCTGGCTGCCATTGCCGCCGCGCGTCACGCCGGTGTACCCGCCGGCATCGCCATCGAGGCCCTGGCAACATTTGAAAATGTCAAACGCCGCATGGAGTTGCGTGGTGAGGTCAATGGCATCCGCCTCTATGATGATTTTGCTCACCATCCGACAGCGATCGCAACCACATTGAATGGCCTGCGCCGCCACACAGGCGATGGGCGCATCATCGCCATACTGGAGCCTCGCTCCAATACCATGCGCATGGGGATACATGCAGAGTCACTGCCGGCATCGCTTGAAAAAGCGGACCAGGTACTGATCTTCTCACCCGACTCCCTGGAATGGGATGCACAAGGGATTTTTGCACCCATGGGAGCCAAAGCAACGATTTATGACTCAACAGAGGCGATTGTCGAGCACATCGCAGCCGGGGCACGCAGTGGTGATACTATCCTTGTGATGAGCAACGGCGGATTTGAAGGAATTCATCAGCGCATTCTGCATGCGCTTGAGTCATCTCAGGAGAGATAGAAGGGATGCTGTACTGTTGTTATGGAGGCGCGATACAACGCGCCTCCAGGCATTTATTACAGAACGCCAACCCAGATCAGGGTCAGAGCGCTCACTACAGCTAAAATTATTAATCCGGTTACAACGCAGGAAACACAGATATTGCCTAAAAAATGGCCGGTACTTGATGCAGTCATTCGATACTCCATTGGTTCAATCGTAATTAGTTGAATCACTACCTGGTCACTTACCCGGAAATCCGGATAGATTGATAATTCTCAACTCGGACAAAGAGTGTATGCTTTTATTGCATGACTAATCAAGTGGTTTTTCTGCTCACCATCAACATCTCATTAACCCGTGCGAACATTCGCAGCCTGATCATGTTCAGAACTGCGCATTTCCTTCCTAACTCCTTTAGGAGATGTTATGTCTCAATCAAGAGCTGCGAGAACCTAACTCTTCAGTCATTCTCAATGTAGTGAGATACTCACCATGAATGCATTGTGAATTTTTAATATCCCGTGAGAATACCGTCATGGTTCGGTGCACCGCAGTATCTTGCCTGCAGGTGATGAGATGCACAGGGCTGTTGAGATATTGCATTTCACAAAAACTTGAGGATCGGGTGTCAAATAAACAAGTCAGTCGCTGTTGCTGTTTTTCCGAAGTCTGTATTTCTGACCGGGGGTGAGTTTGCTGCTGCGATTGTGCTTCTCTTTGAAGGGATTGCCACCGGTGCGGAATTCAACCCTGAGAGGGGTGCCGCTGAGTTGCAGAACTTTGTGGAAACGCTTCGCCATATAGCGTCGGTATGAGGCGGGAACCGCATCGGTCTGTTTACCGTGGACGATGATGCGCGGCGGGTTTTTACCACCCTGGTGCGCGTAGCGCAGCTTGATGCGTCTGCCACGCGCCATCGGTGGCTGATGCTCGGTGACGATGCTCTCGAGGATCTCGGTCAGATAGTTGGTCTTGAAATCCCGTACAGCATTGGCATAGGCATGCTGCACATTTTTCAGCAGCAGCCCGACACCGCTGCCATGCAGGGCTGAAACAAAATGCCAGCTGGCGAAATCCAGGAAATAGAGGCGCCGCTTGAGCTCTTGCTTCACTTTTTCACGCTGCGGCGGCGACAGCCCATCCCATTTATTCACCACCATCACCAGAGCCCGTCCGCTGTCGAGGACATGTCCTGCGAGATGCGTATCCTGCTCGGTCACTCCCTGTTGGGCATCGAGCAGCATCAGCACCACGTTGGACTCCTCGATCGCCTGCAGGGTCTTGACGACGCTGAATTTCTCGATTGCCTCGCTGATACGGCCGCGCTTTCTGACTCCCGCGGTATCAATCAGGGTGAAACGCTGCCCATTGAGCTCGAAAGGGACAGGGATACTGTCCCTGGTGGTGCCAGGCAGATCAAATGCAACCAGCCGCTCCTCACCAATGAGGCGATTGATGAGCGTCGATTTGCCCACATTGGGACGACCGACTACGGCGACCTTGATGCCTTTTTTCTCTTCATCTTCAGGCTCTGGAGGTGGCAGGGTCGCAAGCACAGCCTCCATCAGTGAGTTGACGCCACGCCCATGGGCGGCAGTAATTCCAACCGGCTCGAAGCCACTCAAGCCATAGAATTCTGCTTTCGCCATCTCCACGTCCAGGCTGTCGCACTTGTTCACCACCAGGGTGATCGCCTTGCCGGTACGGCGCAGACGTTCTGCGATCTGCTCATCAGCGGAATTTCGGCCATCCCGGGCATCGACAATAAACAGAACATGATCCGCCTCATCGATCGCCTGCCACACCTGCTGCTCCATCAGCGGATCGATACCCTCTGTCTCACCACTGAGGCCGCCTGTATCAACCACCACATAAGGAAACTCACCGATACGGCCAACACCATACTGGCGGTCACGCGTCAGGCCGGGCTGATCTGCGACCAGGGCATCACGGGTTCTGGTGAGGCGATTGAAGAGCGTTGATTTGCCGACATTGGGACGGCCAACCAGTGCAATTACAGGAAGCACCCGGCCTCCCTTATTGCGCAGTCACTGCTGCAAGGTCACCCTTGTCGCCGTAAACATAGACAGTAGCGCCATGGGAGACCAGTGGAGCACGTACGCCGGAAGAGACCGCCTCGACACGCGCTACGATCGAACCATCTTCAGGTGAGAGCCAGTGCACATAGCCTTCCAGATCGGCCACCGCAATCAGGTTTCCGGCCATCACGGGAGGCGACAGGCGGCGTCCGGAGAGAGCTCTTTGCTGCCACAGAACCTCTCCATTAGCGGGATTGACGGCAGCAATGTAGCCATTTGCATCTGAAGCATAGAGCGCCCGGCCGTCGCTGATGACGCCCTGATAGGATGAGTAGGCAGTGCGCCATTTAACCTTGCCATCCGACTTGCTGACCGCCGCCATATCTCCCTGGTAGGTCACCACATAAAGCATCGACGGGCCCAATACCAGCAAGCCGTCGATATCCACCACGCGATCGAGCTCGGTGCGGCCGCTGGCGTAAGTGATCGGTGTTTCCCATGCGGGATGTCCGCTCATCAGATCCAGTTTCACCAGTTTGCCACCATCGAGGCCCGCATAGAGGCTGCTGCCTTCAATAACCGGTGTGCCGGCGCCACGCAGGCTCAAGATCGGAGTTGCGCGGTGAAACAACCACAGCTGCCCGCCAGTTGCAGCATCAAGACCATAGAGTTTGCCGTCATTGGTATGAATCACGACAATGCCGCGAGCCGCTACCGGAACAGCCGGAACATCCGTTGAAACAGCAGTGCGCCAGCTCTCATTGCCTGTTGACTGGCTCAACGCAATGACTGTCCCCTCGGTCGTGCCCGAGATAACAAGGCCATCACCAACGCCGGGCCCGCCGCTAATTTCAATATCCAGATCTGTTTTCCACAGCGATGCGCCGCTGGATGTACTCACAGCCTCGACCTTGCCATCGAAATGCGCCACATAGAGAGTTGCGCCATCCAGAGAGGCCACCAGCTTGACACCTTTGCCGTCAGCTCCCTTTCCAAGCTTGCTGTTCCACACCACACGCGATGTCTGCAATCCTGCCAGCGGAACCAGTTCCGCCACATCGACAGCAGATTTCTCAAAGCCAAAAAAGCTGCAGCCACTCGAAAACAGAGCAGCTGTTAGCAGAATCAAACGTATCAATTTTTTCATGACGACTCCTGAGGCCCGATCGCTTCGAGGAGGTAGTTGATGATCTCATCGTTGCTGCCTTTTTGCTGCGCCTCTTGCAGCGCAGCCCGGGCTGCTGTCATATCTCCCTGCTGATAGGCGATTTCACCACGAATCGCTGCAGTCTCTGCGGCATAGGCCTCACTGTTGATGGAATCGAGCAATTTTGCGGCTTCATCGAGGCGTTTTTGAGACACCAGCAGTCGCGCAAGGCGTGTCTGCAGCAGGGGCTTAAGAGCACTGTCAGCTGATTTGAGCAGATTATCCAGGGTTTTTTCTGCGGCATCAAGCGAGCCTGCACTGACCTGCTGCCTGGCAAGTTCCATGGCGGCAAATTGAGAATAACTGGTATCGCCAAAATTTGACTGCAGCTGCGCCATGGCATCATCGGTTTTTTTAACATCATTGCCGAAGGCAGTTTGCGCAAAGAGCTCATATGCTTCGGCGCCCTCCCCAGCCAGCTTGTCCTGATAGCCACCCCACCATTGCCATGCAAAAAAGCCACCCAGGCCTATCACCACACCGGCAATAATCGAATTTCCATTCGCTTTCCACCAGGCCTTGATACGCTCGACCTGTTCGTCATCACTGAGGATCTCATTCATTAGATTAAACCTTCCAGATAATTGGATAAATCATCAATTAAAACTTCTTTTTGCACACTATCTTCGCGCAGTGATTTCACGCCGACCACGCCCCGCTGCAACTCATCTTCCCCCAGGATCAGGGCATAACCTGCACCGCTGCGATCGGCTTTTTTGAACTGCGATTTGAAACTTCCGCCACCGCAATTTGCCAGAATCCGCACACTCTCTATATCCCGGCGCAGCTTGTTTGCGATCAGCTGTGCTTTGATCTCTGTATCAGCCGAGGCGACAAAGTAGAAATCCGCACGCTTCTCCACATTGGCAGCCGAGCTCTCCTCCAGCAGCGAGATAATCCTCTCCAACCCCATGCCAAAACCAATCGCCGCAGTCGCTTTGCCTCCAAGCTGTTCAACCAGACCATCATAGCGTCCGCCTGCACAAATCGTTCCCTGCGCGCCAAGTCGATCACTCACCCACTCAAACACAGTGAGGACATAATAATCCAGACCACGCACCAGTCTCGGATTGACAGTATAGTCTATACCAGCCTGCTGCAATCCCTCGCACAGCTGCTCAAAGTGACGGCGTGACTCTTCGCCAAGATACTCCATCAGCAGCGGGGCATCAGCGACCACCTGCCGCACCTCCGGATTCTTGGAATCCAGTACGCGCAGCGGATTGCTTGAAAGGCGGCGTTTACTCTCTTCATCCAGACTATCACGATGGCGTGATAGATAGTCAACCAGATGTTGGCGATAAACTGCCCGCTCCTGCGGTGTTCCCAGGGTATTCAACTGCAATTCAGCCCCATCGACACCCAATTTCCGCCACAATCCCGCTGTCATCAACAGGATCTCCAGATCGATATCCGGACCCGGCATACCGAACGCCTCGACACCCATCTGGTGAAACTGCCGGTAACGCCCCTTTTGCGGGCGTTCGTGACGAAACATCGCTCCCTGATACCATAAACGCTGCCTTTGATTGTGCAGCAGTCCATGTTCGATACAGGCGCGCACCACACCGGCGGTCCCCTCCGGACGCAGTGTCAGACCATCTCCATTGCGATCATCGAAACTGTACATCTCTTTTTCGACAATATCGGTAATCTCACCGATTGCACGCTGAAACAGAGCGCTCTTCTCCATCACCGGGGTGCGAATCTGCTGATATCCAAAGCTGTCAAAAACGGATTTCGCAGTCTCTTCGACGAACTGCCACAAACGGGATTCACCCGGCAGAATATCGTGCATGCCACGAATAGACTGGAGCTTTTTCATTCGAGCGGCTCACCCAGGGAAAAACGCGCTACACCGCCTTTCATATGCGGTGCAATATCGTAAGCACGTCCATCAATAGAGACTTTTACCTTTTCCGCATTTCCCAGCACAAAGGTAAATGGCGCTTTTCCTTCGAGCGTTTTGCTCGAACCGGCCGGTATATCTCCAAACAGTACAATCTTGCCTTCGGCGTCATTGACATTCACCCAGCAGTTATCGCTAAAATCGAGTGTCACTTTGTGCTCGCTGCCTGATTGCGTCTCAATGCTGGAATCTGTTTCAGCTACAACAACATCATCACTTACAGCTGTCATGCCGGTAGTTCGGGATAATATCGATGATTCTGTAGAGATTTCTGCAGAGGTTTCTACTGCTGCCTCTGCAGTATCTGTACTGATATCATTGTCGTCCTCTGCTTCTGTAGTTGCCCCATCTTGTGTAGACAGATCATCATCCACAGTCTCCAGCGACAGCTCAAGAACATTGTCATCATCACTTTTTTTCAGCGGACCTTCCGCTTCGGTGGTCACATTATGCTGTGATTCAGTTTGAGCGACCGGCTCATCTCCGATGGATAATGAGAGCGTCTCAGAGCCGCCCTCGCCACTTGTCTCGTCACTCTTCTGTTTTTCAGTGGTTGGAAGAAATGGCACACTACTCAGATCCGGCAGCTCAATGACACCCTTCCACCACAGAAGCGGCAGCGCAATGAGTGCGATCACAACCAGTGCGGTAAGCAATTTGACCAATAGACGGCCAGTGGCAACAGGCTGACGTCTGCGGATGCGCAATTCAGGTGCACGCGGCTGCTGCAGACTCCTGATCTCTGCGCTCTCATACAACTCTTCATTGAAAAGTCCCTCGAAATGCGACTCCGGCAAATCGAGGATGCGCGCATAATTCTTCAGATAACCCAATGTAAAGACGCGCGATGGGAGATTGGAGATATCTTCCTCCTCCAGTGCAATGACCGTCTCCCTGAGTAGATGCAGTCTCTCTGCAGCCTGCTCAATTGTCATATTCGCGGCCTCTCGCGCCGCCTTCAATTTTGAGCCGGCAGCTTCATCCTCTGTGATGTCACTCTCGTTCTCGTCAATCTCTGTCATGTGTTTCAATCCTGATGATTCCCCACAGGAATCGATGTTTCCAGGAAGATCCGCACTGTCGATGCGCACATCAGGCAGATCATTCCAGTCAATTTTATTTGAGAAAAATAGCAGAATATAAGGGAGTTGCAGTTTCTATCCCGGCATCCTTTTCCCACTCCTACAGTTCATTTATCGTTTTGCGAGTCTCTTGAGAGCACTCCTGGCTGGCGCATAGTCAGGGTTTTGCTGCAACGCCTGGCGCAGGCTGGCTTTAGCCAAAGCATATCGACCACTGCTCTCCTGGCACAAACCTGCATTGGTCGAGGCAACCCATGGAGAGGGGTTCATGACGCTTGCCGCTGCCTTGTTAAACTCCGAATCAGCTTCACTATAGCGTCGCTGTGTACACAAAAATGTCCCATAGGCATTCGCCACCAGTGGATCATTGGGAGCCAGCTTCCTGGCCTGGGCATAATGTTTTTCGGCCAATTGAATATCATTCATGCGCTGGTAGATCAATGCCAGCACCACCTGCGCTTCAACATGATGACGATCAGCCTTGACAGCTGCTGTTGCATTATCCAGTGCGGCAACCATGTCTCCCTGCTCCAGGTATGCTTTGGCAAGGTTCACATAAGCGGCAGCCGGACTGTCACTTGAATAACGAATCATATTCGTAGCCGGATCACGGCCACCGGTGGTTTCACAGGCAGCCAGCATCAACAGCAGCAACGGCAAAGAGTAGCGAAAGACCAACTTCATCGACCGACCCTCATTGTCATGCGCAACTGGCGATTACTTTTATCAAGCACCTTGCCAACCAACTGGCCGCATGCAGCATCGATGTCGTTTCCGCGGGTTTTTCGCGTGGTTGCAATCATTCCCGATCGCCTTAATCTCTGACGAAACTCTTCGATCCGTTCAGCAGAGGAACAGCGATATGCCGTACCGGGAAACGGATTGAAGGGAATCAGATTGACCTTGGAGGGAATCCCCTCGAGCAGCCGGATCAGTGCGCGGGCATCACGATTGCTGTCGTTGATCCCTTCCAGCATCACATATTCCCAGGTGATCTTGCGCCGCTTGTCATCCTTGATGTACTCCCTGCAGGCAGGAATCAGCTGCTCCAGGGGATATTTTTTATTGATGGGCACCAGCTCGTCACGCAGTTGATTCTCTGCTGCATGCAGTGAAACAGCAAGGCACACATCGCTAACCCGGCGCAACGATTTGATTGCCGGAACGATACCCGAAGTGCTCAGCGTCAGCTTATGTTTGGAGAGCTGGTAGGCGAGATCATCCTGCATAATATCCATCGCCGAAACAACCGCATCAAAATTCACCAGCGGCTCGCCCATTCCCATCATGACCACATTCGTCACGGCCTGTTGTTCATTCAGCAGATGCACGGCTAACCACAACTGCCCGATAATCTCACTGACACTCAGATTGCGATTAAAGCCCTGCTGCGCTGTGGAACAAAAAGAGCAATCCAGCGCACAGCCGACCTGGGAGGAGACGCACAGGGTGCCTCTGTTCTCCTCCGGGATAAAGACCGTCTCGATGCGCTGCCCACCCTCTATCTCGAGCAGCCGCTTGATGGTGCCGTCCAGGGAGGGTTGCTCGAAAACGATCTTCGGCAGGCGAATCTCCGCGTGCTGGTGAAGCGCTTCACGCAGCCGCTTCGGCAGATCGGTCATGGCGTCAAACTCGATCACGCCATGCTTGTGAATCCACTTGAGCAAATTTCGCCCCTGGTAGGCTTTGAAACCAAGCTCCACGCACAGCGATTCAAGTCCACCCCGATCCAGGTCGAGCAGATTAACCAACATGTGTCACCACATTAAAGGAGATTCGCCGCAAAATCACCTCGGAGCATCCGCCCTGTTGATGATCTGGGAGTTATTCTGCTTCAGAGCCTCATCAGAGCCTGCAAATTCATTCGATTTTGATGCAAACTCGACGGCCAGATCACTATGCCCCTGCTCCAGCCGCACATTTGCGAGGCGATTCCACAACAGTGGATTGCGTGATTCGATACGTACAGCCCGTTCCAGTGTCGATGCCGCGCCACTGAGATCACCAGCCTGCTGCTGGGCTTCAGCCTTCTCCAGCAGTGAATTCGCCGCCTTGCCCATGGATGCGCCGGATTCAGCCGACCCGGCATAGGCAACCTGTTCACCCCCGATGGCGGTAGAGCTATCGCCCAGGTCCGTAACGGGAGAGTCTGTCGGCGCCTGCGGAACCTCGTTACCAAGCTCGCTGACCCGATACTGCTCCCCTGGCTGCTGGCCAAATTCATCGCCACCTTCTGTTCCGATTTCAGGCATCTCGAGCGCATTCGTGGAACCTCCTCCAACCCGCTCTCCATGCTGGTAGACAGGCGCCGGCTTGACACGCGGCGTGGAGTTGGTACAGCCGCTCAATTGAATAACAAACAACATCAGCGCCAATAGAATCAATGTTTTCACTAGAAAATACCCCTTAGAAATCCACCCAGTCCGTCATTACTCTTTTTCGACGGTCTCGAACGATTATTATCCCATGAATCACCATTAAAATCAGGATGACCATCACTATCCCGGGCTCCTCTTCCCGGCCGCCTCACCTGATTTGAATTTCTCTGCCCGGGAACCGGCGCCATCAGATGATCAGAACCACAGTATGCCTCTTCATAGGGTGTATAACCTCTGAGAAAAGGCTTTTCCACGCCCTTGCCGCCACATACCGGATTGAACAGCATACCGCTGCCGGAATCGACCCTGGCCATCTCGATGGTTGCCGGAACCACCAGGTCCAGTGGAGATGGCTTTAATGGCTTCATCATATCCGCCCACACACGCAGGGCGCCGCTGGAACCGGAGAGACCTGCCGGCTTGTTATCATCCCGTCCGACCCACGCCACCGTGACATAGTCCGATGAAAACCCAGCAAACCAGCTGTCGCGTAAATTATCAGTAGTGCCGGTCTTGCCGGCAAGATTCAGCGATTTCGGCAACGCACTCAGCAGGTAGCGGGATGTCCCCCGGGTCACCACCGACTGCATCGCCCTGGAGAGCAGATAGACAGGTCCGGCCGGTACGGTGCGCTTAATGGTCAACGGGTAACGCTGCAGGGCCTTGCCCCCCGGCCCCATGACTTCACGGATTGCGCGCAATGGCGAGCGATAGCCACCGGAGGCGATCGTCTGATAGAGTTGTGTCACCTCCAGCGGCGTCATGTTCACTGCACCCAACAGCAGGGACGGCAACGGATCAGGCTCGCTGCTCATGCCCAGCGCATGCAGGGTTTTCACGACCCTCTCAACCCCGACATCCATACCAAGGCGCACCGTCGCCTGGTTATAGGATTTCGCCAGCGCCAGTTCCAGAGGCACATCGCCGTGACTCTTGTGATCATAGTTGGAGGGACTCCAACTCTTGCTGCCACGATTGTGCAGCACCACCTTGCTGTCATCCAGCGGCGTGGAGAGCGCATAGCGGTCAGGATATTGCAGCGCTGTCAAATAGACTGCCGGCTTCACCAGAGAGCCAATCTGGCGCGTCGCATCCAGTGCGCGGTTAAAACCTGCATAACCGGCTTTGCGCCCGCCAATGACAGCCAGAACCTCGCCATCCTGCGGGGTGGCTATGATTGCAGCCACCTCCAGTTTACCTCTCGGCAGCCCTTTTTGCTTCTCCAGCTGCTGAAGACGCTTGAGAACATTATTCTCGGCAGTTTTCTGCACCCAGGGATCCATCGTGGTGAAAATGTGCAGCCCTTCGGAACTTAAATCTTCAGGCTGGTAGTCACGCCGCAACTGACGTTTCACAAGATCCATAAAAGCAGGAAAACGCCCACCCTGGCCGCTGGATTTCTTTTTCACCACGCCCAGAGACTTCTCCTTGGCGACAGCAGCGCTGCCTTCACTGATCACTCCCTGCTCGACAAGAACATCCAGAACCAGGTTACGGCGTTTCATTGCATTTTCCGGGTTTCGCCTGGGATTGTAAGTGGATGGAGCCTTGATGAGCCCCACCATCAGCGCAATCTGGTGAATTTGGAGCTCGGCCAGCGGCACACCGAAGAAAAATTCACTGGCCAGGCCAAAGCCATGGATTTCGCGATTACCATCCTGTCCAAGGTAGATTTCGTTGGCATAGGCAGCGAGGATATCCTCCTTGTCATACTTCGCATCGAGTATGATCGCCATCAGCGCCTCTTTACTCTTGCGTTTGAGGTCGCGTCTGGGTGTCAGGAAGTAGTTTTTGACCAGTTGCTGGGTAATGGTGCTGCCACCCTGACGCCGCCCCTTGACCAGGGTTGAAACGGCTGCCCGCGTGATACCGCGCGGATCGATACCGAAATGCTCATAGTAGCTCCGGTCCTCGATGGTAATCAGGGTCTTCTTGAGCAACTCGGGAATATCATCCGGCGTCAGAATCACGCGGTCTTCATTGTCACGTGGATAAATACTGCCGATCTCGAGTGGCTCGAGGCGCACCAGGTCGATCTCTTTTCCGCTAGTATGATTCATGACGGCTTTGATCTTTCCACCGCCAACACGGATATCAAGTGCGCGCTCCGGCTCGGCGCCATCCCAGAAGGTAAAAGGGCGGCTGCGAAGCAGCAGACGTTCGCCATTCATTGCCCAGGTTCCTGTGGTGTTGGGCTGGCTGACTTTCCGATAGCCAAGATATTTCAACTCGCTAACAAGACGCTCCCTGGATACCGGGGCGCCGCTATACAGCTCCATGGAACGCGAGTAGACCCGCGCAGGTACTGCCCAGCGCTGTCCCTCGAAACTGGTGGTAATCTCGTCCGAGAGCTGCACCATGTATGAGCCCAGAGGAACTGCAGCAATAAACAGAAGGATCAGCATAAATTTTAAAAACCGTTTTGTAAATGATGACTTACGACGCTTTCTCCTTGATTTAGCAGATCTTTTCTTTTTTACTGTAGTCTTTTTGCGTCTCTTTGGCGTCGCGGACTTTCTCTTGGTTGACGCCCGCTTTTTTTTTGCTGGCGCACGCTTTTTCTTTGCTCCGAAAAGAGTCGGCGCCTTTCTTCCGGAGCGACCTGACCTGGAAGTCGTTTTTCTGGATTTAGCAGCCATGATGAGATTTCCGAAGCAACAGCTGAAGGGACAAGCCGCAACGCAAGCAAAATAAGCGAACCATGATACTCTTTTTAGCTATTTTTTGACACCCTTGCTAACCGATTGTTCAGGATTAAAGTCTCTGCGCCACAGGCGAAAGCGCATCAATGCCCGAAAATGAAAGCTGTTGCCATTGCCGTCCTGGAGGATGATTTTACGGATGCCGCCACTGGATAACTCCTGCATCAGCTGTTCGACAGTGGCATCGAGATCCTCCATCGCCTGCAACCAATGCTGCTGATCCCCCGATGCTGCAGCCTGCAGAGGTGCTTCCCTGACCATCAGACGGTCTCTTCCCCGATGGCCTGAGACTGCCTTTTTCTGCAGCCCGCACAGAAGCAGATTATCACCCGAGAGTTCCCCGAAAGGAGAAGAGACAAACTGTGGCAACTCACCGACACCCCATATCCACAGGCTGTTGAAACCCGCAATATCGAGGCTATGCAGCAGCATCTGAGACTCGTTCAGCAGACTGTGCAGCCATCCGGCATCGACTCCACCGGGAAGAAAAGGATCAATAGTACGCCCGGCAACCTGCGCCAGTGACGAGGTTGTCAGCTGACGCGGTTGCTGCAGGCGCAGGTACCAGTTGCGGGAAAAATCTGTAATTAATTCAACCCCGTCATCGCTGAAGTGCTGATTGAACGCCTCGCGTAGCCTGTCGATATCAGAACGTTCGACATCGTCGAGCGGCAACGGAATCAGCAGCAGCCGATCCCGATCCACATGCAGGCGCACCGGCGCTACAACCGCCCAGTTATCTGTTCGAGGCTCCCCGCCCTCTGCCGACAGCATCAGCGATGCCGATGGAAGATCCCTCCCTGGCGGCGGGGAAACATCAAAGTGGGAGCACAACAGTGACTCAAAACTCTCGACTTTCTCAACGACATGATCACTTCTCGACAACAGCATGTCGAGATGAGGGAAATGACCATCAAATTCGGCATCCGGCGGCTCGAACAGTCCGGGAGCGACTATATACTGGGTCAGCATGGTGAACTGAAATTGGCAGTCGTTAGTATGCAGTCTGCAGCATATTTTGTTTTTACTGCAAACTGCATACTGATATCTGCCAACTTTCTTTTAGCTGCATACTGCCAACTGACGACTGCAAACTGTTATTAACGCAAATGTTCCATACGGATGCGCACCACCTCACCTTCTACGACATCCAGTAACTCCAGCTGCCTGATGGTTGCATTCATGACTTTTTCACGCATGTGGTGGGTCAGCATCACCAGCGGTACA
>JAYELV010000161.1:0-3734 GCA_034717755.1 Pseudomonadota bacterium
GATAAGGCGCTTTCACCGATCTTTGATTCAATACGGATCTTCCAGCGCCGTCATCCGGCTTTGGGTTGCCGGATTTCGCTTCCGCTCATCCGGCCTACAGGTTTTTCCTGCACGGAGTTATTGAGATGTTACCTAGCACACATGGAGTTATTCGCTTCGCTCACCCTTCGGGCCGCCCTGTGGGCGTTCAAAGCGCAAGCGCTTTAGTCCGGCTAAAAGACTGCCGGAATGACGGCGTTTTGACAGCGCCTCTGCTTATAGTTATTTGTGCATCAGTGTACTAGATCTGTGTTTATCTGTGTTTATCTGTGGTTAAACTTTCATTTTTGTTGTTTCTGCTGTTGCTTCA
This sequence comes from Pseudomonadota bacterium, assembly GCA_034717755.1. Taxonomy (GTDB): domain Bacteria; phylum Pseudomonadota; class Gammaproteobacteria; order Chromatiales; family Chromatiaceae; genus Sva-25. The sequence goes on from JAYELV010000161.1 coordinate 350, forward strand.
TCTGCCGCTTGTAGCGCACGAACGAGGTCTCCTTGTAATGCTCGTCGACCACATACTTCCCCAGCAGCATGAACTCATCGGCATCGGAAGTAGCGCCGGTGTAGCGGGCTTTTTTGATTGGTTTGCCATCGAGATCGACAAACTGAAATACCGGTGTGGCGCGCACACGGTACTGCTTTAGCGCAAACTCCTTCTGCGTGGTCGTCTCTCCCTGGAAGTCAGTGATTTCAAGATCTCCCTCGACATCCATCGTCAAAATCAGAAAATGTTCTCTGAAATAATCCTGAACATCATCACGGTTCAGCACCTTCGCTTTCATGCGTTTGCAGAAGGGACACTCCTCCATCTCGAACATAATCAGGATCGCTTTTTTTTCCTGCTCCTTTGCTGTTGCAATCTCCTCCTGCAGGTCGCCAAAAGTTTCGTCAAAAAAGTGGCTCTCAGGATCTCTTAACTGCACTGCTTCAACAGGGACTATTAGTGCAATCAACAACGTGATGATAAAGGGCAGGCGCATATCTATTTACCGCCTTCAGCATCGCGGCTGATATAGTCTTCAAGCATCCCGGCGCTGATCGGGCCGCTCTGGACCGCAACGATCTGCCCCTCGGGGTTCACCAGGTAGGTGGTTGGCAAGCCACGAATCTCGCGATCAATCGAGGCTGTTCGTGGCGTTGCCTGCAACACCGGATAACTCATATTGTACTTCTTCTTGAAATTTTTCAGCTCTTTTAGCGTCGCATATTCATGATTGACGCCGAGCACCACGGCATCATGCCCCTTGTGTTTTTCATGAAACTCCACCAGGTCCGGAATCTCACGGCGGCAGGGGGGACACCAGGTTGCCCAGTAGTTGACCACGATCCATTTACCGCGATAGTCACTGAGCTTGTGCAACTTGCCGTCCAAATCCTTGAGATCGAGATCATTAAGAGGATTATTGGCGGCTGAAAGAGGTTGCATGGCAAACATCAGCAACACTAAAGCAAATCGTTTCATCATTTTCTCTGTTATTGTTTTAACCCATTTCGCCGCAGAGATTCAAACAAAGTAGAATTCATGCTCGAATTGGTTAAAATAGGTCATTCTCAATTTAATCATTATAACGAATATGTCAGTAGAAATTTACCACAATCCCCGCTGCAGTAAATCCCGCCAAACCCTGCAGATTCTACAGGAACAGGGTGTCGATGCAGAGATCAGGGAGTATCTGAAAACTCCGCCTGATCGTGAAACCCTGGAATCGGTTCTGGCGATGCTCAAGATGGAACCGCGAGATCTGATGCGCAAAGGCGAGAAGGAGTACCGGGAGGCCGGTCTGGACAACCCGCAACTCAGCCGCGAGCAGCTGATCCAGGCGATGCTCGATCACCCCAAACTGATCGAGCGTCCGATCGTCATTCATAACGGCCGCGCCGCACTGGGCCGTCCGCCCGAGTCGGTTCTGGATCTCTTCTGATGGCGTATGTTCTGGTGCTTTACTACAGCAGGCACGGCGCAACGGCAGAGATGGCGCGTCATATTGCACATGGCGTCGAGGCCGGCGGCATGGAGGCCATGGTGCGCACCGTAGCCGAGGTATCGAGCCTCTGCGAAGCAACAAAGCCGCAGGTGCCCGACAGCGGCGCTCCCTATGCCACCCTGGATGAACTCAAAGCGTGCGCCGGGCTTGCGCTTGGCAGCCCGACCCGTTTCGGCAACATGGCTGCAGCAATGAAATATTTTCTCGACAGCACCTCCTCCCTGTGGATGAGCGGCGCATTGAGCGGCAAGCCGGCTGCGCTGTTCACATCCACCTCGTCACTGCACGGCGGCCAGGAGAGCACCCTGCTGAGCATGATGAACCCGCTGCTGCACCAGGGCATGATGATTCTCGGCCTCCCGTACACAGAACCCGACCTGTTTCATACCAGCAGCGGCGGCACACCCTATGGCGCCAGTCACCATGCAGGCACAGATAACAATAATCCCTTGTCAGAGGAAGAGATCAACCTCTGTCATGCACTCGGCAAACGCCTCTCAACCACCGCAAAATTACTGACAGCATGAAGATTCATATCGCACGCTGGTTGACACTCATCAGCTATGCCGCACTGGTGGCAGTAGTGGTGATCTGGGTGATGCAGCTGGATCAACACAAACAGCTGGCTATGTTCCTGATGGGCACTGTGCCACTGCTTCCGTGGGTGCGCGGAGTGCTGCATGGACGCCTGAAACCACACCTCGGACTGGCTCTCACCGCCCTGCTCTACCTGACGCATGGCGCGGTCGAAGGTTTCACCAATGGAACCCTGCTGGGATGGATAGAGGCGGCGATTGCACTACTGCTGATCTTCAGCGCATCCATGTATATTCGCTGGAGTGCAGCAGCCTCGCAACAATGACGCTTCAATATCCGCTCAAACTCTCCCACAGCCGGCAACCGGGATTCGACAACTACCTGGCCAACGGCAACGAAGAGGCGCTGCACAGCCTCTTGAAACTGCTCGGGACGGTTGACAGCACAGCCCCTCTCTATCTATGGGGAGCACCCGGGTGCGGAAAAAGCCACCTGCTGCTGGCCGCGTGTCAGCAGATGACACAACAGGCTCTCAATGCCATCTACCTCTCTCTAAAGGATATACAGCAATTATCACCGCTGATGTTAGGGGAACTGCAGCAGTATGAACTGGTATGCATCGATGACGTTGAGAATGTGTGTGCGCATGAGGAATGGGAAGAGGCGCTATTTCATCTCTATAACGCCATCTCGCAACAGCAGCATAAATTAGTGATTGCCGCCAACAGCAGCCCCGGCGACCTGCCGACGGCACTGCCGGATCTGGCATCAAGATTGATGTGGGGTGTCAGCTACCACCTGCAGCAACTTGATGACGCAGGCAAGCAGCAACTGCTGATACAGATGGCCGATGAAAAAGGCATGCAGCTATCCGCAAATGCTTCACGCTATCTTATCAACAGATACTCTCGTGATATCAATATGCTATCAAAACTTATTGATAAATTAGATCATGATTCACTGTCGCGTCAGCAGAGGTTGACAATCCCCTTTTTGCGCCAGTCAATTGCGTAACAATCGTCACTCCCGGCGAGATCAAGTCTCATACAGGCAAAGCAGCAATTCTAAATGTAGAGAAATACTCACCACGAAGCACACGAAGACCACGAAGAACCAACTGGTCACAGCAATACCTTCGTGCTCTTCGTGAGATTTATGGTAAAAGTCTTTGTAACTATTCAGTTTATTGATACATTAGCCAGGCAAGTCACTGTTTTCGGGTGTGTCTGCCGGAAACGTATGAGGCTGGTTGCCGACTCGAGCCTACGTCATACATGGATGTATCAGTGTCGCCAGAGGCAGGATGCCGGAAGCGACCATGGATGT
>JAYELV010000162.1:0-3697 GCA_034717755.1 Pseudomonadota bacterium
TTTGTCTACATTCCAAAAGGCGTCACATGCCCGATGGAGCTGTCGACCTATTTCCGCATCAACGAGGCCAAAACCGGGCAGTTCGAACGCACCCTGATCATCGCCGAAGAGGGCGGCTCTGTCAGCTACCTGGAGGGCTGCACCGCGCCGATGCGCGATGAAAACCAGCTGCATGCCGCCGTGGTCGAACTGATCGCCATGGATGACGCCAGTATCAAGTACTCTACGGTGCAGAACTGGTATCCCGGTGACGAAAACGGCAAGGGCGGCATCTACAACTTCGTCACCAAGCGCGGCGACTGCCGCGGCGACCGCTCGCACATCTCCTGGACCCAGGTTGAAACCGGCTCGGCAATCACCTGGAAGTACCCCAGCTGCATCCTCAAAGGTGACGACTCGGTCGGTGAATTCTACTCGGTGGCCGTCACCCGCGGCATGCAGCAGGCCGACACCGGCACCAAGATGATTCATATCGGTAAAAACACCCGTAGCACCATCGTCTCCAAGGGGATCTCCGCCGCTCAGGGACAAAACACCTATCGCGGCCTGGTGCGCATCGGCCAGAATGCAGAGAATGCGCGCAATCACAGCCAGTGCGACTCGCTGCTGATCGGCGACAAGTGCGGCGCACACACCTTTCCCTATCTCGAAGTGCGCAATCCCACTGCGCAGGTGGAGCATGAAGCCACCACCTCGAAAATCAGTGAAGACCAGCTCTTCTACTGCCGCCAGCGCGGCCTCTCCGAAGAGAATGCCATTTCGATGATCGTCAACGGCTTCTGCAAGGAGGTCTTCAACGAACTGCCGATGGAGTTCGCCGTCGAAGCGCAAAAATTATTGAACATTACGCTCGAAGGAGCAGTCGGATGAATCAGATGAAACCCAATAGCATGCTCTCTATCAAAAACCTGACGGTTGACGTCGAAGGAAAAACCATCCTGCACGGCCTGAACCTCGAAATCGGCAAGGGTGAGGTGCATGCCATCATGGGGCCCAACGGCTCCGGAAAAAGCACCCTCTCGCACACGCTCTCCGGGCGTGACGGCTACCAGGTCACAGCGGGTGAGGCGTTGCTCGACGGCAAGGACCTGCTGTCACTGGAAGCCGAAGAGCGCGCCCACAAAGGAGTGTTTCTCGCCATGCAGTACCCGGTCGAGCTGCCAGGCGTGAACAACATGACCTTCATGCGCGAATCGCTGAATGCCAATCGCCGCGCCCGCGGAGAAGAGGAGCTTGACGCCGTCTCCTTCATCAAGCTGGTGCGCGCCAAAGCGGCAGAGGTCAAACTCGACCCGAAATTGCTCAAGCGGGATGTCAATTCAGGCTTCTCAGGCGGGGAGAAAAAGCGCAATGAGATCTTGCAGATGGCGCTGCTGGAACCGCGGCTCGCGATCCTCGATGAAACCGATTCAGGGCTTGATATCGACGCCCTGCGCATCGTTGCCGACGGCATCAACGCACTGCGCAGTCCGGAGCGCTCCATCATCCTCATAACCCACTACCAGCGCCTGCTGGATTATATCGAACCAGACTTTGTGCATGTCCTCTCTGCAGGACGCATCGTGCGTTCCGGAGACAAGCAGCTGGCGCTGAAGCTGGAGGAGCAGGGCTACGGCTGGATCACTGACGAGGAGGCTGCGGCATGATCACTCTGGAGAAACAACGCAGCTGGTTTGAACAGCAGCTTGCCGCCGGAAGCACGCGGCACACTGGAGAGAACCCGCAATGGCTGCAACTGGTTCGGGAAGATGCCATCGAGGCTGCTGCGCAGCTTCCGTTGCACAACCGCTCGCATGAAGCATGGCGTTATACCAGCATCGAGGGGCTGTTGAGAGCCAGCTTTGCAGGCGATGCACAGGCGCATCAACAGGACCAGGCCGTCATCGACGACTTACTGCTGCCGGACTTCGACAGCTACCGGTTAGTGCTGGTCAATGGAGAATTCAACGCCCGGCTTTCCTCATGCACAGATCTGCCGCCCGGAGTCAGAGTGGAGAGCCTGCGCACAGCACTACACACTGACACTGAGCTGCTTGCAAACTGGTTCGGCAGCACCGCCAATCACAGCGAGAGCATCTTTAGCGCACTGAATACCGCTCTCATCAACGATGGATTTTTTATCCATATCGATCAGGATATAGAACTGCAGCGCCCCATAGAGGTCGTCTATGTGAATTCTGGTCTGAATCCCGGCGAGGATCAGCAGCTGATGATGCATCCGCGCAACCTGGTGGTGCTGCAACCCGGCGCAAAGGCAACACTGGTCGAACGTTTTGTTGGCACTATACCGTCACGCTACTTTCATAACAATCTGACGGAAATCAGCCTGCAGCAGAACGCCACATTGAAACACTACCGCCTGCAGGATGAGAGCCGCGATGCCTGGCACCTCAGCAGCATCTCTATCAATCAACAGAGCCACTCCGACTACCGCGGTGTCACACTCGCTTTCGGCGGCGCCTGGGCGAGAACCGAGTACCATCTTGACTTCGATCATGAGCATGCCACATGCGGATTGAGCGGACTCTATACAGTCGGCGACAAGCAGCTGACAGATTTCCACCTGACGGTGAAGCATCGCGTTGCCGATTGCCGCAGCCGCGAACAGTTCAAAGGAATCCTCTATGGCGGGGGACGCGCCGTTTTCGACGGCCACATCCTGGTCGACAAAGACGCGCAACGCAGTGATGCTCAACTCAGCAATGACAATCTGATGCTGACGCGCAATGCCGAAGTCGACACCAAGCCGCAACTGGAGATCTATGCCGATGATGTCAAATGCAGTCACGGCACCACCATCGGACAACTTGATCCGCAGCAGCTGTTTTACATGCGCTCACGCGGCATCGATGAAGCAACTGCACGCAGCATGCTGTGCCAGGGATTTGCTGCGGAAATCATCGGCCAGATCGATCTGCCGCCACTGCGCAAGCATGCAACAGAGATACTTACCAACTGCCTCAAACAGGCTTCAAAACCTGAGGACGGGAGGTAAATATGGGAATCACCACACGATTAGGCACTATCAGGAATGCTGCACATACAGTCGATGAAACCGCGCCAATAAAAGCGCCTGAGCTCCCTGAGGGTAGTTCTCTGGAAGAGCATGTCATTGCCGCCATGCGCAGCGTTCATGATCCCGAGATATCGGTCAACATCTACGACCTGGGCCTGATCTATAACATCGACATCAGGGATGGCAATGAAGTCTTCGTCGATATGACGCTGACTGCACCTGCATGCCCGGTAGCGGGAATCCTCCCTGGCCAGGTGGAAGATGCCATCAAATCCATCGAAGGTGTCAGCGATGCCCACGTGGAACTGGTATGGGATCCGCCCTGGAACAGGGAGCGCATCAGTGATGAAGGCAAACTCGCCATGGGACTGTTTTGATCAGGAGGTAATGCAATGATTCAACTGACACAACGTGCAGCAGAGCACGTCAAGAGTATGTTAAACAAACGCGGCCACGGAATTGGTTTGCGCCTGGGCACTCACAAAGCAGGCTGCACCGGCTTCATGTATGACTTTGACTATGCCGATGAGGTCGATGATGACGACCTGGTGTTTGACAGCCGGGATGTCAAGGTGGTGGTCAGCAAGGAACTCATGGAACAGCTTGACGGCTGTGAAATCGATTACGTCATGACCAATGCCATCAACCAGGGATTTGAGATCAACAATCCCAATGCCAAAG
>JAYELV010000163.1:0-14045 GCA_034717755.1 Pseudomonadota bacterium
CGTCTGTTTTCCATCTATGAATGGGATAAAGACTATAAGTATGGCAAGACAGCATAGGAACCAGCCGATATAAGAGACAAACCTAGTAATCATGGCACTGGACTTATAGTCAGCCGGCTCTTGGTCAGGAATTTCCCGGGGTGATTCAGGCTCAACGAGCGTCTTTTCGACCTTCACTGAATCCCCGTCAGGATTGACTGAATTCTCCTCAGGTATCTCCGAAGTCTCATCAAGCCCCACTGGATTCTCTTCCAATTGCACTGGATTTTCTTCGGGCATATCCAGAGTCTCTTCAACCTTCACTGAATTCCCTTCAGACTCGGCTGGATTCTCTTTAAACTCAAATGAAATCTCTTCAAGCTTCACTGGATTCTCTTCGGGCTTGGCTGATTTCACTTGGAAATAAACAACAGGAGGTGACGCTCCGTTCCCGAAACATTTTTTGCAGAGAACTGCACGGCCAGGACCATGACTGCCCCATGTAAAAGCACCACAAGAACTACATTTCATCTCTTTCCTCGCTTTTGATACCTTGAAAAATAGTAATTTCTCAGTCACTCTATGCCGAATCTTTTAAGGAGATTCCGATCTATTCGTCATGGCGAGGAGTGTAGCGACGACGCAATCTCCTACCCCTTGAAATACAGGTATGAGATTGCTTCGGTTACTGCTCTAATCCATGGGCTCCGCCCTATGGGCCGCAATTCGTGTGTTCAAAATCACTTCCGGTTATTTTGCTGCTCGCAATGACGCTTGGTGACGAATGATTCTGAGTCTTTTTAACCGTCATTTCGACCATCGGGAGAAATCGGAATCACAGGCAATACGTGCAAGTTCAAAATTTCTTCCTTCTGTCGAAAAGACCATATGCGTACTTTTGCACGGGATTATTGAAAAGTTTCGGAAAAGTATATACGCATACTATTACCCTGTTCAATAAAAGATATTGACTTCAAAGATGCACGGAGTTTTCATGAGAACCTACCGGATTGATTGCAATAATTTTGAATGTCAGCTCTGGAGCATTATGTATAGCTATACATAATGCTCCTTATGCGTAGTTACCAGTTATGCATAGTTGAAGCCCCATACGTGATCCAGCCCTGGTAGAACCGAGCGCGAACTATACATAATTATAGTGCCTGAGGGATCAGCATTGGTGAGTCATCGATAGGGAAATCAGGGGATATGCGTAAAAACATGGACGTTTGGAGCTAATCGGCTTTCAAGAGGCCAGGATATCGATTGATTATGGAAATTCATTACAATCATTTCCTGAATTGGGTGGATCACCACTCCAAAACACAGGAAAAATTATGCATAGTTAAAATGAAGAACATTTTGCTTGAAACCCTGTGAAACTGCGACTCCTAGCCAGAAATAATTTGCGCACTATACATAACTGGGAACTATGCATAAGGAGCATCAGCGGTCAATCGCACGGGCTATGGAAACGCTTCAATTTGCTTGCAAATGAGGCCGATAAATCCCCACCAATTCGGGCATCCTTCATGACCAGTTTACAGTTTGTCATCTCGACGAAGGAGAGATCTTTATGCTCTGTGCGACAAGATCCCTCGTCGTTCGTACCTCTCTTCCCTCGGGATGACAAGGACAAGTGTAAACTACTTTCATGGCATGATGAAGGATGCCCCAATTCGCCATCATTTTTCGTATCGCCCCCATCCCCACCCAAATAGGTGAACAATACGTCGCCAATCGGTGACACGCTCAATGAGAAACTTTTCACTCTTGATCGCTTCTTCCGTGGTGAAAAGAAACTGCTTCCAGGCCTATTCACCAGCCCCCCGTCTCCCTTCGGGAAGGAAGTGGGGTTGAGAGGCCCTGGCCTATTGCTTCACACGCATAATGAGGCTCTCGATACCACTTTTTTTCAATCTTTTATGCAGGCTGTATGCCTGTTCACGACTATAGGGTCCGCTGCGCACACGGTAGTAAGCTTTGTCGTTGATCGTGACTTTCTCGATGCGTGTTGTGATCCCTTTCAAAGCCGAACCAGACATCATGCGTTCAGCATCCGAACGTGAACGAAAAGAGGCAATCTGCATCTGAAACTGGCTTTTTGCATCTGTATCGAGCGGTTTCTCTGCAGCTTCCGGCTCCTTGACGAGCTGTGCTTCGGTGGCTTTTTGTGTCGTTGCTGTTGTCACGGCAGCCGGCTTCTTCGATGCTACCGGTCGCAACGAATCAGGCGGCACCTCCACCTCCCGGTGAGGAAGCACATTGTAGAAGTCGAACTGGTGTGGAGACTCCTCCTGTGTCTGCCCGGATACCTGTGGTTGTGATTGCGATTGTCTCTTTGCCTGTGCAGGGATTTGAGATGCTACCGCCTGCCGCTCTTGTATAATCGCTTCTTCAAGCCGTGTCTCAGCTGCCTGACTGATGGCCTCGCGATCCTTGAACCACATGATCCCCATTACCATTGCGCTCAGCAGCACTCCACCGGCAAACCATATCCATCCGGGCAGTGATGCCGGGCGATTTTTTTCTCTGCGCTGCTGCCTGGATATCTGCTCCTGCATAGGGCGACGCACATAGGATTTGTAATCTGTTGCCATCACATACTCTCGGGGGAAGAGACACCCAACAGGGCAAGGCCGTTTTTCAATACCTGCCGGGTTGATACTATCAGCTTGATGCGCGCATCACGCAGCGCATCATCATCGATGAGGAAGGGATGGGCGTTGTAGTAGGTGTGGAAATCATTGGCCAGATCGCGCATATAGTGGCACAACTGATGTGGTTCATGTTTCATCGCAGCGGCATGCACGACCTCGGGATAGCGGGAGAGCGTGGTCAGCAGCGTCTGCTCATGAGAAGCTGTTAGCAGCTCCAGGTTTTCACCCCCTTCTGTCGGCGTCACATCCAGCTGCTTCTCCTGCGCCTGACGCAGTACCGCGCAGATGCGTGCATGTGCATATTGTACATAGTAGACCGGGTTGTCAGAAGAGTGTGATTTAGCCAGCTCCAAATCAAAATCCAGATGCTGCTCCGCCTTGCGCATCACATAGAAGAAGCGCGCCGCATCACGGCCAACCTCCTTGCGCAGCTGGCGAATGGTGACAAACTCTCCTGAACGGGTTGACATCTGCACCTTTTCGCCGCCGCGATAGAGGTTCGCAAACTGCACCAATATCACTTCCAGATGCTCAGGATCACGTCCCAACGCCTGCAATGAGCCCTTGATGCGGGGAACATAACCGTGATGATCAGCCCCCCAGACATCGATCACCCGCTCAAAACCACGCTCAAATTTCTCCATATGGTAGGCGATATCCGAGGCGAAATAGGTGGTCTGGCCATTGTCACGCACCACCACCCTATCCTTTTCGTCACCAAAATCGGACGAGCGAAACCACAAGGCGCCGTCTTTCTCATAGATATGGCCGCCCTGCTGCAACTGCTCGATAGCACGGCTTACTGCCCCGGATTCAACCAGGGAACGTTCGGAAAACCAGCTCTGATAGGTGATGCCAAACTTCTCCAGATCATCACGTATATCATCGAGGATGACTCTCAATGCACGCTGAAAAACGATCTCATAATCGTTGCTGCCGAGCAGAATCTTGGCCTTGAGAATCAGCGCATCGATATGCGCCTCTTTATCACCGCCGGCAGGTTCATCAGCACAAACTGCTTCGAATACCGTTGCTGTGGGATGGCGATACTCGTCACCATGCTCACGATGCAGTGCAGCGGCAATATCCCAGACATAATCCCCTTTATAACCATTGGTGGGAAAAGTCAGCTCTTCACCCGCCAGTTCGAGGTAGCGCAGCCACACCGAGGCTGCCAGTATATCCATCTGGCGTCCTGCATCATTGACATAATATTCGCTATGCACGTCGTAGCCGATTGCCTGCAGCAGATTGGCGACCGTTGCTCCGATTGCGGCGCCACGTCCATGTCCCACATGCAGAGGACCAGTCGGGTTTGCCGAGACAAACTCAACCTGCACTTTTTTTCCGCCTCCCGCATCGGAGCGGCCAAACGCATCGCCCTGCTGTAATATTTGCGGCACCACCTGAAAGCCAATCGAGGCAGCCAGATAGAAGTTGATGAACCCCGGCCCGGCAATTTCAACCTTGTCAATCAGGGGTGAGTCCGGGAGAGCTGCAATGATTTTTCCCGCCAGGTCACGCGGGTTGCTTTTCGCCTGTTTGCACAACACCATCGCCACGTTGGATGCGAAATCTCCATGAGCGGAATCACGGGTGCGCTCCACCATCGCCACAATATCAAGATCAGAGGGCAGCAGTGTCTCACTCTTGAGCTGATCAAGCGCCTGCTGAATTATTTTCTGGATTTCATTTTTCATTGTTTTGGAACTCTAACACCGATTTTTATTATCGATTGTTGAGAAGGTATCTCATGCTGAGTGTGTAGTGTTCAACACAGCGCGTGAGGCGTAATAAGCACTGTGCATTGCTTCGCATAGAAAGGTGCTATGTCGTTGTCCAAAAATAACTTCCCGATCCTGCTTGCCCTGTTGTCCCTCTTCCGCGTTCCAGCAAGAGTTACATAACGCTGCTATGCGCCCCTTGCTGCGCCTTGAAGACGAACAACATGACTGCGCGATATCGGTAAGTTATTTATGGACAACTCCTATGCTCACCACTTATTGCATGGTGAGCAAATGGATAACTGACAAGCATAACGGATTTGTCGGCTTACATGCAAAAAAAGCCCCTGAATGGTTACTTCATTCATGCTGGTGCGGTATCCTTGTCCGAATCAGATCAATGAAGCGAATGATTCACTCATGGAATCGAACTACGAACCCTCCGGTATCGAACAGCTGGCGCAGCAATACTGGGATGAACAGCAAACTTTCAAGGCAATAGAAGACCCGCAACGGGAGAAATTCTACTGCCTGGCGATGTTCCCCTACCCCTCGGGAAAACTGCACATGGGACATGTGCGCAACTACACCATCGGTGATGTCATAGCACGCCATCAGCGCATGCTTGGAAAAAATGTGCTGCAGCCCATGGGCTGGGATGCCTTTGGTCTTCCCGCTGAAAACGCCGCCATTAAAAATGACAGGCCACCTGCAGAATGGACCTACGCCAACATCGATGAAATGCGTTCTCAGCTGCAACTGCTGGGATTCGGCTACGACTGGGATCGGGAACTGGCAACCTGCGATCCCGATTACTATCAGTGGGAGCAGTGGTTTTTCACCCGTCTGATGAAAAAAGGTCTGGCCTACAAGAAATGCGCGACGGTCAACTGGGATCCGGTCGACCATACGGTTCTGGCAAATGAACAGGTGATTGACGGCAAGGGCTGGCGCTCGGGTGCAAAAGTCGAGAAACGCGATATCGAACAGTGGTTCATACGCATCACCGACTATGCACAGGAGTTGCACGACTCTATCGATCAGCTCGATGGCTGGCCGGATGCCGTGCGCACCATGCAGCGCAACTGGATTGGCCGCTCCCGGGGGGTGGAGATGGAGTTTGGCCTCGAAGGCTGCGATGAAACCCTCAGCATCTATACCACGCGCCCCGACACCCTCATGGGAGTCACCTATGTTGCCGTGGCTGCAGAGCACCCGCTGGCCCGGAAGGCTGCTGCGGGCAACCCCGCACTGACGGCCTTTATTGAAGAGTGCAAGCAGGGAGGCGTCAGCGAGGCCGAAGTGGAGACCATGGAGAAGAAGGGCATGGCGCTTGGAATCAATGCGCTGCATCCTGTCACGGGTGAAGCGATTCCACTCTACACGGCCAATTTCGTACTCATGAGCTACGGTTCCGGAGCTGTCATGGCAGTGCCTGCACATGACCAGCGCGACTGGGAATTTGCTCACAAATACGGCATCAACATAAAACAAGTGATCTTCCCTGCTGACAACAGTGACTGCGGAGTCGAAGCCTGCGCCTACGTGAAAAAAGGAATTCTGAAAGATTCGGGTGTGTTCAATAACCTGACCTCCGCCGAGGCTTTTGATGCCGTCGCCGACTGGCTGCAGCAGCATGACAAAGGGGGAACTAAAACCAATTTTCGTCTGCGTGACTGGGGCGTTTCCCGCCAGCGTTACTGGGGCTGCCCGATTCCTGTCGTCAACCGGGATAGTGGCGAGACAATCGCTGCCGGTGAATTTCCGGTAAGACTTCCCGAAGATGTACATGTCGATGGAACAGGCTCTCCGCTGAAAAAGATGCCGCAGTTTTACGACCTCGGCAATGGCGATCGGCGTGAGACAGACACCTTCGATACCTTTGTCGAATCGAGCTGGTATTTTGCCCGCTACTGCTCCTATGACAATAAAAACGCGATGCTGGATGAGCGCGCCAACTACTGGCTGCCTGTTGACCAGTATATCGGCGGCATCGAACATGCGGTGCTGCACCTGCTGTATGCACGTTTTTTCAATAAACTCATGCGCGACGAGGGTCTGCTGCAGCATGACGAGCCATTCACCAACCTGCTGACCCAGGGCATGGTGATTGCCGAGACCTACTACCGCAGCAACGAAGATGGCTCCAAAGTGTGGTTCAACCCGGCGGATGTGCAATCGGAAGACGGCACTTTTATCCTCAAGTCGGATGGAGAGCCGGTGATCTTCGGCGGCATCGAAAAGATGTCCAAATCAAAAAACAATGGCGTCGACCCGCAACACCTGATCGACCGCTACGGCGCTGACACCGTACGTCTCTACACCATGTTCACAGCGCCACCGGATCAGTCGCTGGAGTGGTCGGATGAGGGGGTCGAAGGCGCATATCGCTTTTTACGCCGTCTGTGGGCGCTTGCGCACAAGCATGCCGATAGCATACGTACAAGCGGAGAGAAAGAGACGCATAGCGAAGCTTCCGCGGATATCCGCCGGGACCTCCATACTGTTCTGAAAAAGGCGTTGTTTGATTATGAACGGCAGCAATTCAACACCGTGGTCTCCGCCTGCATGACCCTGGTCAACTCTCTCTACAAGACAGAGGACGCCGCAGTGCTGCGCGAAGGCATCGGCATGGTGCTGCAACTGCTTGCACCGATAGCACCGCACATGAGCCATTATCTGTGGAGGGAGCTGAATTACGGTGATGACATCCTCACAGCCGGATGGCCTCAGGTCGATGAAGAGGCGCTGATACAACAGCAGATCGAATATGTGGCGCAGGTCAACGGCAAGGTGCGCTCAAAGATCCTGGTGCCTGCAGATGCTGATCAGGCTGCGATCGAAACCCTGGCGCTGCAAAATGAGAATGTGAAGAAATTTATTGGTGATGCACAGATCCGCAAGATCATCGTCGTCCCCGGCAGACTAGTCAATATCGTGGCGCCAGGTTGAGCATCAGACACCATACGGGAAATATTTTGAAAAAACACTTTGTCTTTATCAGCGCCATGATCCTGTTGTTGAGCAGTTGCGGCTTTCACCTGCGCAATGCCCAGCCTGTGCCGGAATATCTGAATCCACTGTATATCAAGGGACTGGAGCGCTACGACCAGCTCAACAGAACCCTTCGCGATACTTTTCTCGCCGCCGATGTGCGCCTTGCGTCGGATCAGGCCCTGGCAGCCTCGATTCTCACCGTGAAAGACCATGGGCAGTCACGCCAGGTGATCACTGTCGATAGCCGTGGCAAGGCAACAGAGTATGCGCTGACACGAAAACTGACCGTCAAACTGACTGATGCGGAAGGCAAGGTGCTCATGGATGAACGCACTGTCGGCGTGGAGCGCGACTGGATCGATGTCGGCAAAGATGGTCTGGCGGGGCGCGTAGAGGAGAGTCAGCTGCAGCAGGACATGCACCGGGATCTTGCTCTCTCGATTCTGCGTGTACTCGGCTATGCGCTGAAATGAAAATTCGCCCCGACCAGTTGCACAGTCATCTGCAACAGGGCTTCGCCCCGGTCTATCTGCTGAGTGGCGATGAGCCGCAGCAACTGCTCGAATGTGGCGACGCCATTCGCCACTCTGCGCGCAGCCACGGCTACGACGAGCGCCAGGTCATGGAGGTCTCCACACACTTCGACTGGAGCAGCCTTGCAGGCGAAGCAGCCAGTTTATCGCTGTTTTCGCAGCGCCGCATCCTGGAACTGCGCATCCCTTCCGGTAAACCCGGCAGAGAGGGCGCCAAAACAATCACCGATTATCTGGCATCTCCCCCGGAAGATACCCTGCTGCTGATCATCCTGCCCAAGCTGGATGCAAGCCAGACAAAAACCAAATGGTTCAAAACCATCGACCAGGCTGGCGTGGTGATCCAGGTATGGCCGCTGAAACCCCATGAGATGACGCGATGGATTCAAAACCGCGCGCAACACCACGGCTTGCAGCTGACGCGGGAATCGATCCAGTTCCTGGTACAGCAAACCGAAGGCAACCTGATGGCAGCCGATCAGGAGATCGAAAAGCTGCGCATCACCCACGGTGTTGGCAATATCACCATGAAAGATGTCGCCACCTCGGCTTCCGGCAGCGCCCACTTCACAATTTTCGAGTTGATGGATGCCGCCCTGGCGGGAGAGACTGCAAGAGCACTGAAGATAATCCGCACCCTCAAAGCCGAAGGGACTCCCGAACCCGTGGTGCTCTGGTCAGTGGCGCGTGAAGTGCGTCTTGCCGCCAGTGTTGCCGAAGCGCTCAACCGCAGGGAGCCGCCCGCAACCGTATTCAGCAGGCAAAAACCCCCTGTGTGGAAAAGCCGGCAGCAGCAGATTATCAGCGGCGCACGCCGACTTCCGCTGCAGCGCTGGTACGGGTTGATCAGGAAACTGGCCCGGACCGACCAGGCAATCAAGAGCAGCGGCGACCCCTGGATCGTCATGGAGGAGATTTTGCTGGAAATGCGGAGATAGGTTTTAGGGTTAGACGCTATCGATAGCTGAATCATCTAAGAAGATATTTCTGCACAATCCTTTATCGAACATTAGCATTCGTTAATGCACCAATAGTGTGCGTTAAGAGTGCTATTGACCTGATTTTCCTTCAGCCCCCTCACAATTCGTATTGGCACGCTAATTGCTTGCTACTTACAAGATGTATTTGACACAGCAAATCTGAGTATTTAAAGATTTATCCTGGAGTTTGTTCTAATGAAAGAAAATCTGGTTCTTATCGGCAATGGTATGGCGGGCGTGCGCACCCTCGAAGAGGTGCTCAAGCTGGAGCCTGAAAAATACAACATCACGGTTTTTGGTGAGGAGCCCTACGGCAACTACAACCGCATCATGCTCTCTCCGGTGCTGGCGTCGGAAAAGACCATCGACGAGATCATGCTCAATGACGAGCAGTGGTACGCCGACAACAACATCACCCTGCACAAAGGCATCAAGGTTATGGAGATCAACCGCGCCAGACGCGAGGTCATCGGCGAGGATGGAACGACCGCTCCCTATGATCGCCTGATCATTGCCACGGGATCGACCCCCTTCATGCTGCCGATCCCCGGCGCCGACAAGTACGGCGTTATCGGTTTTCGTGATATCAGCGATGTCGACACCATGCTGGAAGCCTCCGGGCAATACAAAAAAGCCGTCGTTATCGGCGGCGGCCTACTGGGACTGGAAGCCGCAAACGGCCTCATGAAACAGGGCATGGACGTTACCGTGGTGCACATCATGGACCGCTTGATGGAGCGCCAGCTCGACAAGCCTGCGGCGAAGATGCTGCAGAAATCACTGGAGTTGCGCGGCATGACATTCCTCATGGAGCATGCCACCGAGGAGATTCTTGGCGATGATCGCATCACCGGCCTGCGCTTCAAGAATGGCGCCGAGATCGAGGCCGATCTGCTGGTCATGGCGGTCGGCATCAAACCCAATTTTGCGCTGGCACAGGAGTCCGGTCTGCACAGCGAGCGCGGCATCGTCGTCAACGACACCATGCAGACCTTTGATCCGCGCATCTACGCCGTCGGCGAGTGCGTACAGCATCGCGGCATCGCCTACGGCCTGGTCGCACCGCTGTTCGAACAGGCGAAGGTTGCCGCCAACCACCTGGCCGAGCACGGCATCGGCCGCTACGAAGGCACTGTCACCTCGACCAAATTAAAAGTGACAGGGATCGAGCTCTTCTCTGCGGGCGACTTCAGCGGTGACGAGCACACCGAAGAGATGGTCTTCCAGGATATTGCCGGCGGCAACTACAAGAAGCTGGTGGTGCGTGACAACAGGATTATCGGCGCGGTGCTCTATGGCGACACCATCGACGGCACCTGGTACTTCCAGATGATGAAGGATGGAACCGACATCTCTGAATTTCGCAACACCGTCCTCTTTGGCCAGCATCACCTCGGTGATTCCGGTCATGGAGACGAGACGCGTGTCGCTGCGATGGCCGACAATGCCGAGATCTGCGGCTGCAACGGCATCTGCAAAGGCGACATCGTCAACGCCATCACCGACAAAAAACTCTTTACCCTGGATGATGTTCGCGCCCATACCAAGGCGTCCGCCTCCTGCGGATCCTGTACCGGCCTGGTTGAGTCGCTGCTGGCGAACACGCTTGGCGGAGACTACGAGGACGCACCCAGCAAAAAACCGATGTGCGGCTGCACCGATTATACGCACGATGAAGTGCGCAGCGGCATGATCCAGCAGCAACTCAAAACAATGCCTGAGGTGCGTGACTTTTTCGAATGGAAAACCCCGGACGGCTGCCCCGCCTGCCGTAACGCGCTGAACTACTATCTGATGTGCGCCTACCCGGAAGAATATGAGGATGACAGCCAGTCACGCTTTATCAACGAGAGAGCCCACGGCAACATCCAGAAGGATGGCAGCTACTCCGTGGTGCCGCGCATGTTCGGCGGCCTCTGTACTCCCTCGGATCTACACGCCATCGCAGATGTCGCAGAGAAGTATAATGTGCCAGAGATGAAGGTCACCGGCGGCCAGCGCATCGATATGTTCGGCATTCAGAAACAGGATCTTCCCGCCATGTGGAAGGATCTCAGCGAAGCCGGATTCGTCTCCGGACACGCCTACGGCAAGGCGATGCGCACCTGCAAAACCTGCGTGGGGGACACCTGGTGCCGCATGGGCACCCAGGACTCGACAGGGCTCGGCGTCAAGCTGGAAGAGCTCACCTGGGGTTCATGGATGCCGCACAAATACAAACTGGCGGTCTCCGGCTGTCCGCGCAACTGCGCCGAGGCGACCATCAAGGATTTCGGTGTGGTATGCGTCGACTCCGGCTATGAACTGCATGTCGGCGGCAACGGCGGCATCAAGGTGCGCGTCACCGATTATCTGACCAAGGTCGAGACCGAAGAGGAGGTGCTGGAGTATTGCGGCGCATTCTCCCAGCTCTACCGCGAGGACGCCCACTATCTTGAGCGCACCGCACCCTGGGTCGAGCGCGTCGGGTTGAAGAAGATCAAGCAGGCGATCATCGATGATGCAGAGAATCGCAAGGCGCTGCATGCGCGCTTCCTGATCTCGCAGAAGCCTGCACAGATCGATCCGTGGAAAGCGCATGCCGAGGGCAAGAATGCCAATGAGTTCGCGCCGATTGTTATCGCTTAATGAAAACACCATTGTAACTATTCAGCTTGTTGATATATTTGCCAGGCAAGTCACTGTTTTCGGGCGTATCTGCTGGAAACGTAGGAGGCAGGGATGCCGACTCGAGCCTACATGGATGTATTCACGGCGTTTTCCGGAAGATATGCCTGGAAACAGTGACGAATTAGCAAGTACTGAATAGTTACACCCCATTAAATACAGAGAAAATTATGTCCGACTGGATTGAAATTACACAACTCGATGAGATTCCCGTGCTTGGTTCACGCGTCGTCAAGACCGACAGCATGGATATCGCCATTTTCCGCACCAGCGATGACCGCATCTTTGCCGTCAAGGATGCCTGCCCGCACAAGCAGGGCCCTCTCTCACAGGGCATCGTGCACGGCACATCGGTCACCTGTCCGCTGCACAACTGGAAGATCGATCTGGCCAGCGGCGAAGCGCTGGGAGCCGATGAGGGCTGCACCAACGTCTACGACACCAAAGTCGAAGACAACATGGTCTATTTGCGAATTCCTGCTTGATGATGCGACGCGGTAAAACCTCCGTCATTGCGAAAGCAACCTCAGGAAGATTGCCGCGTCGCTCCGCTCCTCGCAATGACAGTGAATGTACACAACAAAGGGGAACTTCTCAATAATCCCGTGCAGGGAAGCAGGGTTGGGAATCTGCCTTTCAGGGCTGTATAAAACAGGGATGTTTTATCAGAGCGTACATGGACGTATTCACAGCGGCGCTGAAAGGCAGATCCCGATCCTGCAAAGCACCAATAAATGCACTAATTTTTTGAGTAGTTACAACAAAGGTATTCAACATGCTATTTGGTCGCGGTAAAAAAAATCCGGTCAAGATTGCGGATAAAGGCATCGTCGAGTGGAAATACACCACCTGCGGCTACTGCTCGACCGGCTGCTCCATCGAAGTCGGCCTCAATGCCGATGGCAAGCCGGTCTCATCCCGCGGTGTGGGCGGTGCGGACGTCAATCGCGGCAAGCTGTGCGTCAAGGGGATCTTCGAACATGAAATTTTCACTGCTGACGGGCGCGGTGACAAGCCGCTGCTGCGCAATCATATCCATGAGGGTTACGAGCAGGTTGAGTGGGATCATGCGCTCGACAAGATGGCGGATGAGATCCTGCGTATCCAGAAAACCTACGGCCGCGACTCCTTTGCCATTGTCTCCACCGGGCAGCTGCTAACGGAGGAGTTCTACACCCTCGGAAAACTGGCGCGCGGCTGCATCGGCACCAACAACTACGATGGCAACACCACACTGTGCATGGCCTCTGCCGTCTCCGGCTACAAGCGCTCATTCGGCTCCGACGGCCCTCCGGGCAACTACGAGGATTTCGAACACACCGACTGCCTGATCGCCTGGGGCTCCAACCTTCCGGAGCAGCATCCGATCATCTACTGGCGCATGAAAGAGGCCCAGGAGAAACGCAACTTCCCACTCATCGTGGTGGATCCGCGCGTCACCATGCTGGCGCAGAATGCCGACATGCACCTGGCGATCACCCCCGGCACAGACGTGGTGCTGCAGAATGCCATCATGCATGTCATTCTCGACGAAGGTCTCGAGGATCGCGACTATATCGCCGCCAACTGCTCTGACTTTGAACAGCTGGAAAAAGAGGTGCAGAAGTACGATCCGGTAACCGCCTCGAAGATCTGCGGCATCGACGAAGACACCATCCGTAACGTAGCAAGACTCTATGCCAATGCCGATGCCGCCATGAGCATCTGGACCATGGGCATCAACCAGAGCACGCATGGCTCCGACGGGGTGGTCGGCATCAACAACCTCAACCTGATTACCGGAAATATCGGCAAAGCCGGCGGCACCAGCCTCTCCATCACAGGCCAGTGCAATGCCATGGGAACCCGCGAGTGGTCCTCCTGCTCCGGCCTGCCGGGGTACCGCGTGCTGGAGAAGCCGGAGGAGCGTGAAGAGATTGCCAAATTCTGGGGCATCGATGCAGAGTTCTTTCCCAAGCAGCGCGGACTGACCGAAACGGATATCTTTCCGGCCATCGAGACCGGACAGATCAAGGGGCTGTGGCTGGTTGCAACCAACCCGATGACCTCCATGGCAAACACGGCGCGTATTCGCAAAACCCTGGAGAAGCTTGACTTCCTGGTGGTGCAGGACTCCTATGCAGACGTAGAGACCACGCAGTATGCGCACCTCTATCTGCCTGCGGCGACCTGGGCGGAGAAAGAGGGCGTCTTCACCAATACCGAACGGCGCGTCAATATCGTGCGCAAGGTCGCCGATGCACCCGGAGAATCACAGGCTGACCTGTGGATCTTCAATGAGTTGGCCAAACGTTTTGAAAACGGCAAAAAGATCAACTTCCCGGAGGCGCCGTCCGCTGTTTTCGATGAGATGCGCGAACTCTCCAGGGGCCGCCTGGTCGACATCTCCGGTATGTCGCACGACAAGATCGAGGCGCAGCGCGGTATCCAGTGGCCCTACAGCAGCGAAGAGGCCGACAAGGGTGTCGAACCACCCAGCGGCGGCAAACGCCTCTATACCGAAGC
>JAYELV010000164.1:0-14023 GCA_034717755.1 Pseudomonadota bacterium
GCAGCACAGGTGACTCGCAGCTCGCTGCCAGTGCGTCTGCTGATCTCCTCTGCATTGCGCACCAGCACATTCAGGGTTCCGCCACCAACCGTTCCCAGTCCAAGCAGACCGATATTTACTCTCTTCACTGTCATTCCTCTAGTATTTCCTGAGCGCCCAAAATCTTTACAAATGAGTCAAGTTTTAAAATTTATTTCATGCCTTGCCAGTCTGAGACATGGTCTCGCTATGTATCCACACCATCCTGGCGAAACATTTCGCGGATGCCGCGTATTGCCTGGCGGGTTCTCTGTTCATTTTCGATCAGGCTGAAGCGCACATGATCATCTCCGTGCTGGCCGAACCCAATACCAGGAGAGACAGCCACGCGGGCTTCACTGATCAGCTTTTTGCAAAACTCCAGAGACCCCAGGTGCTGGTAGTGTTGCGGTATCCTGGCCCACACGAACATGGTCGCCTTCGGCTTTTCCACCTTCCAGCCAATCGCATTCAATCCTTCGCACAACGCATCCCGCCGACACTGATACATGCTGCAAATTTCATCGACACAATCCTGCGGCCCCTCGAGCGCGGCAATAGCAGCAACCTGAATCGGCGTAAAAGTTCCGTAGTCGAGATAGGATTTAATCTGCGCCAGTGCGCCGACCAGCGTCTTGTTGCCGCACATAAAGCCAACGCGCCAACCGGGCATATTATAACTCTTGGAGAGAGAGAAAAACTCCACCGCAATCTCATCGGCCCCGGGCACTTGTAGAATAGATGGCGCCTTGTAACCATCGAAGACGATATCTGCATAGGCGATATCATGCACCACCCAGATATTGTGCTCTTTGGCTATCTCGATGACGCGTTCAAAAAAATCGAGCTCGACACAATGGGTTGTCGGATTTCCGGGGAAATTAATGACCAGCATTTTCGGCAGCGGCCAGGAGTCGACAATCGCATTTTTCAACTCTTCGAAAAAATCGACGTCCGGCGTCATCGGAACATGGCGCACATCCGCTCCGGAGATAACAAACCCCCAGGGATGAATGGGATAGGCGGGATTGGGAACCAGCACCGAGTCGCCCGGACCCATACAGGCCAGCGCCAGATGCGCCAACCCCTCCTTGGAGCCTATAGTGACAATCGCCTGGGTTTCCGGATCGAGATCCACGTCAAAACGATTCTTATACCAGTTGCAGATGGCTTTGCGCAGGCGCGGTATCCCTTTTGACTGTGAATAGCGATGCGTATCCTTGCGATTCGCCGCCTCCGTCAGTTTGTCGACGATATGCTGCGGGGTCGGCTGATCAGGATTCCCCATGCCGAAATCGATGATGTCCTCACCCCGTGCACGCGCTTCCGCCTTGAGTGCATTTACGATTGCAAATACATAGGGCGGAAGCCGCTTGATACGGCGAAACTCTCCCATTTCAGGTGTAGACACTCAAAACCTCTTGATATAATCAGCATGAAAGATGACAAACTACCGGAGTGTCCGGGAAAATTCAATCACGTAAACGCAGAAATTGAAGATTCATGAAATTTAACCATATACACAGCGGTAGAATCACTATCGAAAGTTATCAGGCGGGCGAGATTCACGTCAACGGGCAATGCTATCGGCACAGCGTTATCGTCACCCCGCAAAGCTGCACCCCCTGGGAGATCGAAAGCATCGCTGAATTGCAGTCTGAACACCTCGGATTCATCGCTGAACAAAATCCGGATATCCTGTTATTGGGAACAGGAGAGACCCAGGTATTTCCACCAATGCAGCACTATGGCGAACTGATCTCCAGCGGTATTGGTGTTGAAATCATGCACTCTGCCGCAGCAGCAAGAACCTACAACCTGCTGCTGGATGAAGAGAGAGATATCATCGCAGCAATTATTGTCTAAAAGTGACTGCTGTCAGTGTGGTATCATTAATAGTTCGAGAGTGCATTGGAAAGCACCACTGTTTTCCAATTTGCTCTCCATTTTATCTGTTTCTCAAGAGGATTTATCTATGTCTAAGAAGCACCCCGTTGTTGCAGTGACCGGCTCTTCAGGCGCCGGCACCACCACCGTTAAACGCGCTTTCGAACATATTTTTGAGCGTGAAAATATCAAGCCCGCTGTTGTCGAAGGCGACAGTTTCCACCGCTATGACCGTGCAGAGATGAAGGTAAAGATGGATGAGCTTCATCTTAGCCATTTTGGTCCCGAGGCAAATCGCTTCGACAAGATCGAAGAGCTTTTCAAGGTTTATGGTGAAACCGGAAGTGGCGAAAAACGCTATTATCTTCACAGCGTCGAAGAAGCCGCCGAGCACAATGAGCGCCTTGGCATCGATAAAACCCCCGGAGAATTCACCCCCTGGGAAGAGATCCCTGCCGGCACAGACCTGCTTTTTTATGAAGGCCTGCACGGGCTTGTCAAGACAGATAAAGATGATCCGACAGGTAAACACGATCCTGCAAAATATGTCGACCTGGGCATTGGCGTCGTGCCGATCGTCAATCTCGAATGGATTCAGAAAATTCATCGTGATGCCGCCGAGCGCGGTTACTCTGCGGAGGCGACTGTCGACACCATCCTGCGTCGTATGCCGGATTACATCAATCACATCACCCCGCAGTTTTCACGCACCGACATCAACTTCCAGCGTGTTCCAACTGTGGATACATCACACCCTTTTATCACCCGCGACATCCCAACGCCTGATGAGAGTTTCGTGGTCATCCGCTTTGCTGATCCGCAGAAATTCAATATTCATTTCCCTTCGTTGCTGGCCATGATTTCTGATTCGTTCATGTCACGACGCAACTCGATCGTTGTTCCCGGTGGCAAAATGGGCTTTGCCATGGAGATCATCCTCGCTCCGATCATGGAGCATTTGATGGATGAAGCGCATTAAGTCGTTGTCCAAAAATAACTTCCCGATCCTGCTTGCCCTGTTGTCCCTCTTCAGCGTTCCAGCAAGAGTTACATAACGCTGCTATGCGCCCCTTGCTGCGCCTTGAAGACGAACATCATTGCTGCGCGATATCGGGAAGTTATTAATGGGCAACTCCTAAACGCTGATAACATCCACATAGAAAAAGGCGGCTGTGATGCCGCCTTTTTTTGTGATTTCGAACTCTCCGGGACGGGGTTGATTATCCACAGATAGACACAGATGGACACAGATAAACACGGATCTATAAGAAGTTGTCCATACCTCATCTCGCACCCACTATTGCCGGTGGGGACCGCCACTGCCACGGGGCATATCTTCCGGAAAATGCCGTGAATTCATCCCTGCAAGGCTGATCCCGACCCTGCGCCGACTCAAACAATGCACGCGGTTAGTATTGCCGGATTTCGCTTCCGCTCATCCGGCCTACGGGTTTTTTCTGCACGGGGTTATTGAGAAGTTACTTTGCTTGTTTTGAAGATACTGAATAGTGACAAATTTCTTTTATCTGCGTCTATCTGTGTTCATCTGTGGATAAAAACAGTTAAAAACTCTACACCTGCAGTTTCAGCACTTCCCTGATCTGCCGTTCGACTCCCTGCTCATCGAGTCCAGCCTGCTGCAATTGCTGCTGTTGCGTCGCATGTTCGATGAAGTGGTCCGGCAACCCCAGCTGCAGCAATCTGCAGCTGATTCCTGCATGATTGAGGAACTCGGAAATTGCAGAGCCAGCCCCGCCCTGCACCATGTTCTCTTCGATAGAGACCAGCAGCTGGTGCGATGAAGCCAGCTCTTTAACCAACTCTTCGTCCAGTGGCTTGATGAAGCGCATATTGGCAACAGTCGCATTAAGTGTCTGCGCCACCTGACGCGCCACAGTCACCATGCTTCCAAAAGCCAGGATGGCAACCTGCTCTCCCCTGCGCACCACCTCGCCCCGGCCAAGCGGCAGGGTCTCCAGTGCTTCAGCCTCGATTGTGCCCGAACCACTGCCACGGGGATAACGCACCAGCGCCGGCCCCGCATATTCATAGGCGCTCTGCAGCATACGTCGACACTCGGCCTCATCCGCTGGCGCCATGACAACCATGTTCGGCACCGTTCTGCAGAAGCTCAAATCAAAAACGCCGGCATGTGTGGCGCCGTCGGCCCCCACTTCTCCCGCACGGTCGACAGCAAATGTGACATCCAGGTTTTGCAGCGCAACATCGTGGATCAGCTGGTCATAGGCGCGCTGCAGGAAGGTCGAATAGATGGCAACGACAGGCTTGAGACCTTCACAGGCCATGCCTGCAGCAAACGTCAGCGCATGCTGCTCGGCAATACCGACATCGTGGTAACGCTGTGGAAACTCTTCTGCAAAGGCCACCAGGCCAGAGCCCTCGCACATTGCCGGAGTCACGGCATGCAGGCGTTCATCGCCACGTGCGGCAGCGCAGATCCAGTCACTAAATACCCCGGTATAACTCTTGCCTCCGGCTTTCTTTTCAAGTTTTCCTGTAAGCGGGTTAAAAGGCGTCACACCGTGAAATGTAACCGGTTTCTGCTCGGCAGGCTCATAACCCTTGCCTTTCTGCGTGACAACATGCAAAAAACGCGGACCGCTCATTTTCTTCATATTGGAGAGCGTATCCATCAGTATTGGCAAATCGTGCCCATCGACAGGGCCGATGTAGTTGAAACCCAGCTCTTCCCAAAGTGTTCCGGGCAGCACCATGCCCTTCATGTGTTCTTCCCAGCGATCGGCAAAATCACGCAGATTGGGCGTGCGTTGCAATACAGAACGCCCCTTATTTTTCACCTTGTTGTAAAAACGGCTCGAGAGCACGCGTGAAAGATAGGTGCTGACAGCGCCGACAGGGCGGGAGATCGACATGTCATTGTCATTCAGGATCACCAGCAGATCGATATCACGGATCGATCCGGCATGGTTCAAAGCTTCGAATGACATCCCTCCGGTGAGGGCTCCATCACCAATCACCGCAATAGCATGACGATCATTGTGCGCCTGACGTGACGCAATGGCCATACCCAGTGCGGCGCTGATGGAGGTGCTCGAGTGGCCGGTTCCAAAAGTATCGTAGGCGGACTCTTCACGCCTCGGGAATCCGGAGAGACCATCCTTGATGCGCAGGCGGTTCATCATCTCGCGCCTGCCGGTAAGAATTTTATGCGGGTAGGCCTGGTGCCCGACATCCCACACAATGCGGTCATCCGGTGTCTGAAAAACAGCATGCAAAGCAACTGTCAGTTCGACCACACCAAGCCCCGCGCCAAAATGCCCGCCGGTTCTGGAGATGCTATGAATCAAAAACTGACGTAATTCATCACACAGCAGCAACAGCTGCTCTTCATCCAGCTGGCGCAATTCTGCCGGATCACTAATGCTCTCCAGCAGTGCAAACTGTTGTGATTGTGATGAATCGTTCACTGTTTTTAACAGATGTCCTGAATACAGATTCCGGCTATTCTAGCAGTTATCATCATTCGAGGGGTTGTTGCTGGATCACTCTTTGTTACAGCAACACGATGATCACCACTTCCATTGACTCAAATCAGGGAAACCACTGCATTAACAATAGCCGTCGCGGTAAGTTTCGACTAACATCTCCATCATCAGCTTTCGATTAAAAAAACGGACCGCCCCATGATCAAAAACCCCATTATCATCGACGGCAACCATGCCGCTGCATTAATCGCTCATCAAACCAATGAAGTGATTGCCATCTATCCAATCACACCGTCATCGCCGATGGGGGAACTCTCGGATGAGTGGTCTTCCAACGGCAGGAAAAACCTGTGGGGCGCCATTCCCGAGGTGATCGAGATGCAGAGCGAAGGAGGCGCCGCCGGTACGGTGCATGGCGCATTGCAGGCAGGCGCATTGACCACCACATTCACCTCTTCGCAGGGATTGTTGTTGATGATCCCCAACATGTACAAGATTGCCGGCGAACTGACGCCAACGGTGTTTCATGTCGCCGCGCGCTCACTGGCGGCGCAGGCATTGTCGATCTTCGGCGATCACAGCGACGTCATGGCGATACGTCCTACCGGATTCGGCATGTTGTCATCCAACTCTGTGCAGGAGGCGCTCGACATGGCGCTGATTGCACAGGCTGCAACCCTGGAATCACGCATCCCGATGGTGCATTTCTTCGATGGTTTCCGCACCTCCCACGAAGTCTGCAAGATCGAGAACATCACGGATGAGACAGTGCGCGCCATGATCGATGATGATCTGGTGCAGCAGCACCGTGACAACGGCATGTCGCCTGACCATCCTGTGATACGCGGCACGTCACAAAACCCGGATGTCTATTTTCAGGCGCGCGAGACCGTCAACCCCTATTATCGGAAAATGCCTGAAATCGTGCAATCCTGCATGGATCGCTTTGCCGAACTCAGCGGCCGTCAATACCGGCTGTTCGACTATGTCGGCGCCGCCGATGCTGAACATATTATTATTCTCATGGGATCAGGCTGTGAGGCAGCCCACGAAACCGTCGATCATCTGCTCGGCAAGGGAGAGAAAATCGGCATCATCAAGGTGCGCCTCTACCGCCCCTTCGCATCCGAAACCTTTTTGCAGACGATCCCCGAAAGCGTGCGCCGCATTGCCGTGCTGGACCGCACCAAGGAGCCCGGCGCCGATGGCGAGCCCCTCTATAAAGACATCATGACGACACTCGCGGATCGCGCCATGCGTGACGGCAACCCCATGCCGCTGGTTACCGCTGGCCGCTACGGCCTCTCATCCAAGGAGTTTACTCCGGCGATGATCAAGGGCGTTTTTGACGAACTCAAAAAGGAGCAGCCGAAACACCACTTCACCGTCGGTATCCGCGACGATGTCACTTTCACCAACCTGGAGTGGGATGCAAGTTTTGTCACCGACGCCAATGACAATGTCACCCGCTGCCTCTTTTATGGACTCGGCAGTGACGGCACCGTCAGCGCCAACAAGAACAGCATCAAGATCATCGGTGAACAGACCGATCTCTACACCCAGGGCTATTTCGTCTATGATTCCAAGAAGGCTGGCGCCGTCACCGTCTCTCATCTGCGCTTCGGCCCTGACCCCATCCGTTCAACCTACCTGATTGGCGACAATGAAGCAGAGTTCGTCGCCTGTCATCAGCCGTTCTTCCTCGAGCGCTATGACATGCTCGACAAGGCGGCGCCCAATGGCGTTTTCCTGCTGAATACCCGCCACGAGCCCGATGCCATCTGGGAGAGACTGCCGCACAAGGTGCAGCGGCAGATCATCGATAAAAACCTGCGCCTCTACGTGATCGACGCTTACAGGGTCGCCGAAGAGTCCGGCATGGGACGGCGCATCAACACCGTCATGCAGACCTGTTTTTTCGCCATCTCCGGAATTCTTCCCAAAGAAGAAGCGATCGACAAGATCAAAGCCGCTGTCGAAAAAACCTACGGCCGCAAGGGCCGCCGCATCGTCGAACGCAACTTCAAGGCCATCGACAGCGCCCTGGCAAATCTGCATGAAGTCAGCATTCCATCAGACACCAGCAGCGCCGCACAGGCAGAAAGCATTCCGCAACGCGCTTCGGAATTCGTCAATAAAGTAACACTCGAACTCATTGCCGAACGCGGCGATCAACTGCCGGTCAGCCTGCTGCCGGACAACGGCACCTGGCCGCTGGGAACCGCCGCCCTGGAGAAGCGCAACCTGGCGCTGCAGATACCGGTTCTGGATGAGAATCTCTGTATCCACTGCGGAAAGTGCCCTTTTGTGTGCCCCCATGCTGCCATTCGCAGCAAGGCTTTTCCCGCTGACGCGGCCAGTGATGCGCCTGAGAGTTTCAAACAAGTCAAGATCAAGGGCAGAGAGTTCCCGGAGAACACCCACATCGTCTACCAGGTGGCGCCGGAGGACTGCACCGGCTGCGGACTATGCGTCGAGATCTGCCCGGCAAAAGACAAGAGCCAGGCAAACCGCAAGGCGCTGAATATGGAGCCCTATACGCCGCAGTTGCGTGAGCAGGAACGCATCAACTGGGACTATTTCCTCAAGCTGCCCGAGTTTGACCGCAACCAGGTCAAGTGGCGCACCATGAAGGGCTCGATGCTGGCGCAGCCGCTGTTCGAGTTTTCCGGCGCCTGCGTCGGCTGCGGCGAAACCCCCTACATCAAGCTGGCGACCCAGCTGTTTGGCGACCGCATGATGATCGCCAACGCCACCGGCTGCTCCTCGATCTATGGCGGCAACCTGCCGACCACACCCTATACCACCAATGAAGATGGACGCGGTCCCACCTGGAACAACTCGCTGTTCGAGGATAATGCAGAATTTGGACTGGGTTTCCGCCTCGCCGTCGATCAGCATTGCGAGCATGCACAAATCCTATTAAAACAACTGGGTGATGAGCTGGACCCGGAGCTGGCGCAGCAGATTCTCGATGCCGACCAGTCGGATGAAGTCGGAATCCATGAACAACGCCAGCGGGTTGCAACCCTTGTCGACACCCTGAAAAAACTGGATAGTCCGCCGGCGCAGGAGCTGCTCGGCCTGACAGACTACCTGGTGAAAAAGAGCGTGTGGATCGTCGGCGGCGACGGCTGGGCCTACGACATCGGCTTCGGCGGCCTGGACCATGCCATGGCCTCGGGACGCGATATCAACATCCTGGTGCTGGACACCGAGGTCTACTCCAACACCGGTGGCCAGGCATCCAAGGCCACACCGCTGGGCGCCGTCGCCAAATTTGCCGCCAGCGGCAAGGGCGCGCACAAGAAGGATCTCGCCATGATCGCCATGGCCTATGAGAACGTCTATGTCGCCCATGTCGCCTTCGGCGCCAAGGATATGCAGACGCTGCGCACCTTTATGGAGGCGGAAGCCTATCCCGGCCCCTCGCTGATCATCGCTTACAGCCCCTGCATCGCCCACGGCATCGATCTGAAAAACAACCTGAAGCAGCAGGAGCTGGCCATCAAGTCAGGTCACTGGCAGTTGTTCCGCTTCGATCCGCGACGGACTGATGAGGGAAAGAATCCACTGCAGCTCGACTCCAAGGAGCCTTCGATTGCATTCAACGAGTTTGCCGACACCGAAATTCGCTTCAGCATGCTGCGCCGCACCCATCCTGAACAGGCCGAGGAGTTTATGCGCAAGTCCGGTGAACAGGCCCGCGCCCGTTTCGATCTCTATAAACAACTTGCCGATATCGATTTTACAAATGATGCCGTACTCACTGAACTCCCGGAGGAAGAGTGATGGATTTATCAACCCAATATCTTGGACTGACGCTGAAAAACCCGCTGGTGCCGTCCGCCTCGCCGCTGTCACGCAATCTTGACAGTGCAAAACTCCTTGAGGATGCGGGCGCATCGGCCCTTGTCATGTACTCGCTGTTCGAGGAGGAGATTCGCGCCGAGGACGAGCTTTTTGACACCTTCCTGCACAATCAGGACATCGGACATGCTGAAGCAGACAGTTACCGTCCCCTTCCAGACATGGATGGCTCGATTACCGACAACTACCTGGCGCAGCTGAGCCTGCTGAAAATGTCGCTGGATATTCCTGTCATTGCCAGCCTCAACGGCGTCTCTGCTGGCGGCTGGGTCGATCACGCCCTCGAAATCCAGCAAACCGGCGCCGATGCGCTCGAGCTCAACATCTACTATGTCGCCGCTGACATCAATGAGAGCGGCGAAGAGGTGGAGCAGCGCTATATCGATACCCTCAAAGCAGTCAAGTGCTGCCTCGAGATACCGGTTATCGTCAAGATGTCACCCTACTTCAGTTCGGTCGCCAATATGGTCAGACGTCTTGAAGCAGCAGGCGCCGACGGCGTATCGCTGTTCAATCGCTTCTACCAGCCGGGGATCGACCTGGAGAGCCTCGATGTGACGCCGCAGCTGCAGCTCTCCCACTCGGGTGAATCACTACTGGCAATGCGCTGGATCGCCATGCTGCACAACAAGGTCGATCTGACCCTGGCTGCAACCGGCGGCATCCATAACGCAGAAGATGCCATGCGACTGCTGCTCGCCGGCGCGGATGTCACCCACCTGTGCGCCACCCTGCTGAAAAACTCGCCGGAGTACCTGGCGACGATTCTCGAACAGATGCAGCAATGGATGGAGGAACGCGAGTATGAATCCATCGAGCAGCTGAAAGGCTCCGTCAGCCAGCAGCATGCCGCTGACCCGGCGGCCTACGAGCGGGCAAACTATATTGAAGTGCTGAGGAGCATGTAACGTAATTTCTCAATAACTCCGTGCAGAAAAGCAGACTCCCAATCCTACTTCCTGCATGCTGCTATTGAGGTGTTACGATCAAGAGTCCCATATTATTGTTTTTCTCTATATCTATCTCTCTCAAAAACTCCGTGCATTGTATACATTTTGTTAAAAAAGATGTCATTGCGAGGAGCCAGAGGCGACAGCATTCATACGGGGTTATTGAGAAGTGAGTTGAAAAAAAATGGAATTATTCGCTTCGCTCACCCTTCGGGCCGCCCTGTAGGCGTTCAATGCGCAAGCGCATTAGTCCGGCTAAAAGCATGCCGGAATGACGGAGTTTTGCAAGAGGCTCAAAAGACCGGGTATTTTGATAATTCCCTGGAGAAACAAATAATGGAGAAAAACATGATCTGAATCAAACAAGCTGCATCTGATTCAACTATAATCTGATGTTAGTCTGCACGAGAGAAAGAAGGGAGCGCGACATGCTCCTTCAGGAAAAAACATGCGGGCTAGCGATTTATTTATTCAACTACCAAGGTATTTACCATGAAAAAGAATATTTCCTGCAATCGTAGACAGTTCCTCAAGCTCAGCGCAGCCGGCGTCGCTGCCGTACCTTTTACCGGCCTGATCATGAGTGGAGTAGCCCATGCCGAAGATCTGCCGCATCTGGAAGAGAGTGATCCGGTAGCCTCGGGACTGAAGTATGTCCATGACGCTTCTGCAGCCAAGGATCGTAAAGACGACACCCACACCTGTGCAAATTGTCAACTCTATACCGGTGCAGAAGGATCAGAGTGGGGTCCCTGCGCAATCTTTGGCGGCAAGTCTGTCAATGCCAAGGGCTGGTGCATGTCCTGGGTTGCCAAAGCCGGTTAATTTCTCTTAACCTATCTTGTGCTGAAAGGGCGACAGGTGTCAGACATCTGTCGCCCTTTTTGTTTTCTGGAAGATATGGCCGATAGCAGTGACGACCCCGAATGAACTGAATAGTTACACGAAATAAAACAATCCTCCGTACCAGCGAGATTGCCGCAGTCGCTCAGGCTCCTTCGCAATGACAGCATTCACAGCCTTTCATTTGTTTCGTACTGGACTTCATCGCCGCATAACCATCAGCCAGCGCCCGAAATTCAGCAGGCTGGCAAGCGATGCCGCTACGTAGGTCCAGGCAGCGGCGCGCAGGATGCGTTGCGCCGCTGCGAACTGATCTTCCCGCAGATAGCCCTGCTTCAAAATTGGCAGCGCCTTGTTGAAGCTGGCATCCAGCTCTACCGGCAGTGTGATCAGTTGCACCACCACGCCGGTTCCCATGACCAGAAAAGCACCAATGACCGGGATCAGCGCGGCGGCCGGAGAGCGCATGAGCAGCGCCAGAAAAGGCGCACTGACCAGCAACAGCATACCAATCTTGCCTGATTGGACGGCAATCACAGCTAAACGGGTGCGCAACTGAAACATCGGCTGCTTGACGGCATGTTGCAGAGCATGACCTGTCTCATGCGCTGCAACCGTGATAGCAGTCAGGGTCCTGCCGTCATATTTATCAGCGCTAAGACGCACGCTCCTGCTCATTGGATCATAATGATCGCCTAGCTCTGTTTTCTCGACAGTCACACTCTCGAGTCCATATCGGTCCAGCAGATGTCTGGCCAGCTCCCCACCGGTGCCTGTAAAGTTCTCTTCAGCTTTGCGGTTGTATCGATTAAGGATGTGCTGAACCCACAACTGCGGTCCATACAACAGCATCAATAGAGCAATAATCAGAATCAGATATAGCATCAAATTACCACGTGGAAAAATAGTCTGTTTGCGTGCTATGCTTCATGCAAACAGGCGTATAACTCATTTGTCATAATGGCATCACTGATATGATAACGCCATGAAGGAGGAGATATGAGAAAAACCAAAATTTCAACACTATTATGCATGTTAATGCTCAACAGCAGCATCTCTTATGCTGCAGAATCTGAAATCGCCATGAAAGAGTATGAGCACGCCATCACTCTCACACCCGATTTGGCCAATGGCCGGAGTGCCTTTGAGTCCTGCGCCGTGTGCCACGGCCCTGAAGGCTGGGGAAATGAAGAGGGAACCTATCCACAGATTGCAGGGCAGTTGGCCAGTGTCACCATCAAGCAGCTGGCCGACATACGCGCCGGCAACCGCAGCAATCCGATGATGTCCCCTTTTTCATCCATGCAGACACTAGGCGGCCCCCAGGCCCTGGCTGATGTTGCCGCCTATATCGCGCAGCTGCCGATGACCCCTCACAATGGCCTGGGCCCGGGGATAGATCTTGCTTCCGGGAAGAAGCTTTACAGTGACAACTGTGTCGATTGTCATGGAGAGAACGGCGAAGGAGATATTAAAAAGCACATCCCCCAGATCCAGGGACAGCATTTCGAATACCTGGTGCGCCAGTTCCGTTTGATCAGTGATGGCAAGCGGCGCAATGCTGATGAGGAGATGGTAGAGCAGATTAAAAATTTCTGGGGGCGCGACATTATTGATGTAATGGATTACACCTCGCGTTTACGCCCTCCACAAGAGAAATTGGCAGAGCCAGGCTGGCAAAATCCGGATTTCCCTAACTATGTGAGAAGTCCTGAGCTTCGCTCATCCACAAGAATGAATGACGGAGATACTTCCGACCGCAAAAGCAGATGGCGTCGCCGGGATTGATTTTGGCAAATCTTAATGCACCAATAAAGAGTCGATATCTTAAAAAACTTGTAACTATTCAGTACCCTTCAGGTCGTCACAGTTTGCGGGCGCCTCTTCCGGAAATCGCCGTGAATACCTCCCTGTAGGCTCGACTCGGCATCCATGCCTCCTACGTTTCCTGAAGAGGCGCCCGCAAACCGCGACTTTGACTATCTGATTTTCAATAAGCTGAATAGTTACAAAGACTTTTAGAATTGCTGAATTGATTACCACGGATAATCGCGGTCAGATGACCGCTTCTACGAAATTACGGTTTCAACAGTTCGATCAACTCTGCTGCGTTTCTCTTGTGTGCGATATCAAGTGCGCTATCTCCTTCACGACACTTGATTCCGGCATTCGCTCCCTTTGCCAGCAACAGTCCGGTCATGGATGACGAACCGTTGTAGACTGCCTCCATCAAAGCCGTGATGCCGTCATTATCCTGCGCGTCGATGTTGGCGCCCATCTCCAGCAGCATTTCCACGACATCCTGCTTGTCACTCGCAGCAGCGATAATCAGTGAAGTCGCACCCTCCCTGTCGCGGGACTCAAGATCCGCACCGGCCCTGACGATCATTGCGGCTGCTTCGGCATGCCCTTTTTCTGCTGCGATCATCAACGCGGTACGTCCCGCCTTGTCAGACGCCTTGACATCAGCCCCCTTGAACAACAGCTGATCTACTACCTGGGCAAGATCATACTGTGCGGCCAGCATCAGGGAGTCCAACCCGGCATTGTTGCGATCGTGCAGATGCGCACCCTTCTCCAGCAACATGGCGGTAACGCCTGAATGACCATTTTCAGCGGCAAATGTCAGGGCTGTGCCACCATCTTTGGTGCGCGCATTGACATCCGAGCCGCGATTCAGCAGGGCAACAATTGTTGCAAAGTGTCCGTTTTCAACAGCCATCATCAAGGCGGTTTTACCAAACAGATTCGCTGAATTGACATCGACTTTTTTCGACTGCAGATATTCAAGCACAGCTGCTGTTTCACCAGCACCGGCAGCGAGGCGAAACGCTTTCTCCATTTCATCTGCATCTTCTCCAGCGGCAACTGACATCGAAACAGCCGCTAGCAGCAGGAAAATCATGAGTAACAATCTGTTCATGTGATTATCTCTGTAACGCCAACTATCCGCTCTTTTCATCATCATGAGTATCTTCTTCGTCTGGC